>DATJDE010000390.1:0-8275 GCA_035497595.1 Rhizomicrobium sp.
GTCACCGTCTCCTTGAGGTTGGCCTGAATGGCGGCATCCACCGGGATGATCGCATTCTTGTCCTCGATGAAGTCGCCGAGGTGCGAATCCTCCTCGTCGCCGATCGGGGTTTCGAGGCTGATCGGCTCCTTGGCGATCTTCATCACCTTGCGGACCTTTTCGAGCGGCATCGACAGCCGCTCGGCCAATTCCTCCGGGGTCGGCTCGCGGCCGATCTCGTGGAGGATCTGGCGGCTGGTGCGGACCAGCTTGTTGATCGTCTCGATCATGTGGACCGGGATGCGGATCGTACGCGCCTGATCGGCGATCGAGCGCGTGATCGCCTGCCGGATCCACCATGTCGCGTAGGTGCTGAACTTGTAGCCACGGCGATATTCGAACTTATCGACCGCTTTCATCAGGCCGATATTGCCTTCCTGAATAAGATCGAGGAATTGCAGGCCGCGATTGGTGTATTTTTTGGCTATGGAGATCACGAGGCGCAAGTTCGCCTCGATCATTTCCTTTTTCGCCTGTCCGCTTTCGCGTTCGCCTTTTTGCACCGTGTGCACGACACGGCGGAAATCGACGATGGACTGGCGCATTTCCTGCGCCAGCGTTTGAATTTCTTCGCGCAGCGCGTGGAGCTTGTCGCGTTCTTCCTGAACGAAATCCTTCCAGCCTGGGCGGGAGAGGCGGCCGACGCGGCGGGCCCAGTTGGGGTCCAGCTCGTTGCCGAAATGCTCTTTCAAAAAGTCCGTGCGCTCGACGCCATGGGCTTCGGCAAGGCGAAGCTGACGGCCCTCCAGGCTGACCAGGCGGCGGTTGATGCCGTACATCTGATCGACAAGGGCTTCGATGCGGTTGTTGTTGAGCTTCAGGCTTTTGACGAGATCCACGGTCTCGCTGCGCAGCTTTTTGAAGCGGCGTTCCTGGCTGGTGGACAGTTCATCGGCGCCGAGGGCGGCTTCGACGCTGGCATCCTGCAGCTTGCCGAGCTTTTTATAGAGATTGGCGATCTGGTCGAGTGTTTCCAGAACCTGCGGCTTGAGGGCCGCTTCCATCGCCGACAAAGGCAGATTGCCCTCATCTTCAAAGCCGTCGTCATCGGCCTGGGGATCGGTGGCGGCTGCGCCGTCTGCGGGCGCGGCGCCATCGGCCGGCGGGGCCGGGCGGGGCGTGGGCTTGGGCAGTGGTTCGGGCTTTTTGGGCGCGATCAGGGCGGCCATGGTCGCATCGTGCCCATCGGCATTCAGCGTGCCGTCGGATGGGACGACGGGTGTTGCGTTCTGGCCGTCGGGGCCTGCGCCATACATCGCTTCAAGATCGATGATGTCGCGCAGCAGCACGCGGCCTTCATTCAATTCATCGCGCCAGACGGTGAGCGCTTCAAAGGTCAGCGGGCTTTCGCACAGCGCGCCGATCATCAATTCGCGGCCAGCCTCGATGCGCTTGGCGATGGCGATTTCGCCTTCGCGGGACAGAAGCTCCACCGAACCCATTTCGCGCAAATACATGCGCACCGGATCGTCCGTCCGGTCATAGGGTTCTTCGCCGTCGCCGGCTTTGGTGGTGACGGCCTTGCCGCCTTCGGCAACCGCAGGCAGCCCGCCTTCGGGCTGGTCTTCCTGTTCTTCGCTTTCGATGACGTTGATGCCCATTTCGTTGAGCATCGCCATCGTGTCTTCGATCTGTTCGGACGACACTTTGTCCGACGGCAGGACCTTGTTCAGCTCGTCATACGTGACGTAGCCGCGCTGCTTGGCGCGGGTGACCATTTTGCGGACGCCAACATCCGACATGTCCAGCAGCGGCGAATCCGCGTCTGGCTGGGGTGGCTGATTGTCCTGCGAACCTGGCTTCAGGCCCGGCTTGGGGGGAACGGCTTTGACCAACTGCTTGGCAAGAACGACGGGGGGAATCGGCTTCTTCTCCGGCTGGGGGGCGGGCTTTTTGGCCACTTTTGATTCAGGCTTCTTTACGGACGCTGCCGCAGGTTTGGCGGCAGGCTTCACAGCTTTGACAGCCGTTTTCGCCGCGGCCTTTTTGGGCTCGGTTTTTTTCGGGTCCGGTTTTTTCGACTCTGTTTTTTTCAAATCTGGCTTTTTCAACTCGGGTTTTTTCAGCTCTGTTTTTTTGGCCGGTTTGGCGGCGGTTTTGAGATGGGGGGCGGGTTTTACAGGCGCAGCCTTTTTGGCAGGCACCTTGGACACAGCCTTCGGGGCCGCTTTGGCGGCGGCTTTGGGCTTTTTCTTCGCAGCAGCTGTCTTGGTCACCACTTGGAGGTCGTCCGTTCTCAAAGGGCCGGGCGCGGACTGTTTTGCCGCGTCAGGCCATGTCTCCTATCCTTAATGCGTAGAACGCAGATCACTCGCCCTGAGTAGCGCGTTGTTCCAAAAGAAGCTGGACATCGCGCCAGTTTTCCTCACTGGCATCAGCACGGAACCGATCCATCGCACGGGCGCGCTCGGGGTCAAGCTCCGCAATTTCCCGGAGTTGTCGAGCGGCGCGTAGCCACCTTGCCTCCACTTCTTCGGCATCGGCGTGTCCCCTATCGGAATCATCCCTCTCGGTTGCGGAGGAAAATTCCCCGGAGGCACGCCGGGCCAGATACTCGGCAAGCTCGGTTAGCCCTATGCGCACGAGATGGGTCTCCAACGTCGTGGTTTCAAGGCTGCCGCCGGAGGCGGCGAGGTTTAAAAGTTCGTGGCGCAACCTGTCAAGGAGCGGGTCCGCAAAGCAAAGCGCCGCCAATATCTCCCCGTGGCGGGCCGCAAGCGCGGGCTGTTCCCACAGCAGGCTGGCAAGCTCCAGTTCCTTGATCCGCCGGGGTGCCGTTTTGCCGCCCTTGGCAATGCTGCTGTTCTTGACCTCCGGCGAGACCGCGGGGCCGGGGCCATAGCCGGGGCGGACGTCGAAGCCCTTGCGGCCCTTGCTGCCTTTGCCAAATTGGCCCATTTGCGCGCCACGGGCCTGTTTGGGGGCGGATTGGCGGCGTTTGAAGGCGTCGAATACCTGATTCTCGAAATCCCGGCGGTAATAGTCGGCAATCGTGGTGTCGCCAATGGTCTGAGTGATCTCGGACAGTGCGCGCTCCAGGCCCGCCCGCCGTTCGGGGGTGGAAAAATCCTTGCCCTCGGTCTGTTCGCGCCACAGCACCCGGCCCAGCGGTTCGGCCTCCTCGATCAGTTTGCGCATCGCTGCGGCGCCGCTGGTGCGCAGATAACTGTCCGGGTCCTCGCCCACGGGGAGAAAGGCGAAGCGTAAGGAATGGCCCGGTTTCAGATAGGGCAGGGCCAGATGGGCGGCACGGTGGGCGGCACGCTGGCCCGCCTCGTCGCCGTCAAACGCCAGCACCGGCTCGGCGGCCACCCGCCACAGCAGATGAAGCTGATCCTCGGTCAGGGCGGTGCCCAGCGGCGCGACGGCGGCTTCAAAGCCTGCGCGAGCCAGGGCAATCACGTCCATATAGCCTTCGGCGACGATGATGTTCTGCTCTTTGATCGCGACGGGCCGGGCCTTCGCGAAATTGTAGAGCATGTGGCCTTTGGAAAAGAGGCTGGTCTCGCCGGTGTTAACATATTTGGGTTTGGAATCGGGCGAGAGCCCGCGCCCGCCAAAGGCCACCACCCGCCCACGCGGATCGGTGATGGGAAACATGATCCGGTCGAAAAAGAAGTCCCGTGCGCCCCGCTCGCCATCGGCGGCACGCACCACACCGGCGGCGATCAAATCGTCCAGAGCCACGTTTTTGGCGGTCAGGTGATCTTTCAGCCCATTGCCGCCGGGGGCATAGCCGATACGGAACTGCTTGGCGGCGTGCGCATTGAGCCCGCGCGCCAGCAGATAGTCGCGTGCCGTGCCGCCGCCTGGGCCGCGCAACTGGTCTTCAAAAAAGAGGCAGGCCGCCTCAATGATCTCGTAGAGCGATTTTTTCTGCTGTTCGCGGGCTTCGTCCGTTTCCGTCCATTTTGGAACCTCGACGCCTGCCTCGGCGCCCAGTCGCTCCACCGCTTCGGGGAAGGAGAGCCCTTCGGTTTCCATCAGCCATTTGAAGGCGTCCCCGCCTTTGCCGCAGCCGAAGCATTTATAATTTCGGCGCTCGTTCTCCACCTTGAACGAGGGCGATTTTTCCTTGTGGAAGGGGCAACAGCCCCACATCACCCGGCCCTTGCGGACGAGCTTTACCCGCTTTGCGACAAGCTGGACGATATCCGTCCGCCGCAGGATTTCATCGAGCAGGCCCTGTCCGTAGCGCATGGGGTGAGCTTACGCTGGAGTGGGCCGGTTTTGTGGAGCGTTTAGCCGCGATTCCTGTGAATCATCACTTTCGGCGCGATTTTCTTGATAAAATGGAAGGACGAAATGCCCATTCCCAGCCGGTGGTAGAAGCGGTGGGCGGGAAGGCGGTGGGTTCCGGAATCCAGATGGAAGACCTCGCAGCCTTCGGCACGGGCATGATCTTCCATCCAGCGCATCAGACTTTCCGCAAAGCCTTGCCCGCGATGGCTTTCGAGGCAGACCAGGTCATCGACATACAGCGCTCTGCCATAGGCCAGCCATTCGCCCAGGCGGAAGCCGGAACAGGCCACAACCTCCCCCTTGTCTTCGACATAGATCAGCGACCAGTGCCCTTGCGCCTGCATCCGCCGCACGCGGGCGGTGAGATCGTCCGCATCGGTCAGATGGGGACGCAGCACCTGCATGACCGGGAAGCAGCGGCGAATATCGGCATCGCTGTCGGCCTGTTTGATTTCGAAATCGGCCATTGGGTTCACTTCGCGGAGAGCAGGTCTTTGACCAGCGCACTGGCTTTGGCGAAGTCCATCTGCCCGGCATAACGCTCTTTCAGCGCTGCCATGACACGGCCCATATCTTTCATCGCGCTGGCGCCCAGTTCGGTGATTACGCTTTGGGCGGCGGTCTTGGCCTCTGCCGCATCCATCTGCTTTGGCATGAATTCGCGGATGATGGCGATTTCTTCGCGTTCGGTGGCGGCGAGTTCTGGGCGATTGCCTTTGTCGTAGGTGTCCGCCGATTCCTCGCGCTGTTTGATCATTTTGGCGAGCAGGGTCAGGATTTCGTCGTCCCCCAATAATTCGCGGCTGTCTTCGCTGCGGTTGGCGATATCGCGGTCTTTGAGCGCCGCCAGCACCAGCCGCAAGGTCGCCACGCGGCGCTTTTCGCCGCTTTTCATGGCGGATTTCATCTGTTCGGTGAAGGTTTCGCGCAAAGACATAGGCACCTCGGTTCTAGAGCATTTTGTTTCGTCGCGGTTCCGGACGGAAAACCGCTGCACACTTTTCCTGGAACCGCTCTATTGGGCGCGGAATTTACGGCAGGTTGGGCGCCAAACAAACCGTGTGCCTGTGAATTCGGGAATCTGCCGCACGGGCCCGGCTTGACCCCGGACCCCCACATTTCTATTTTCCGCCAAATTCGAGGCCCCCTATGACCGATGCCCCCGCCCCTGTCGCCCCAAGACCGGCGGCGCCTTTTTCGCGCGCCAAGACGACTGCCTTGCTGGTTTTAGCCGATGGAACCGTATTCGAAGGGCACGGCTTCGGCGCCGAAATCACCTCTGTCGGGGAGGTCTGCTTCAACACCGCGATGACGGGCTATGAGGAAATTCTCACCGATCCGTCCTATGCCGGGCAGATCGTGGCTTTCACCTTTCCCCATATCGGCATCGTCGGCACCAATCCCGAAGACATTGAATCGCTGAACCCGGCGGTGCGCGGCATGATCGTGCGCGCCGATGCGCAAAACCCTTCGAACTATCGCGCCATTGCCACGCTCGACCGCTGGCTGAAGTCCCACAACATTCCGGCCATTGCGGGTATCGATACGCGCAGGCTGACCAATGTGATCCGCGAGAAGGGCATGCCCCATGGCGTGATCGCGCATGCGGCGGATGGAAAATTCGACATCGCGGCGCTGGTTAAACAGGCGCGCGGCTTTGGCGGGCTTGTCGGGCTTGATCTGGCCAAAGAGGTGACGACGCGCCAGACCGTGAAATGGGACGAAACACCCTGGGCCTGGGATAAAGGGTTCGGCAGGCAAACAGCGCCGAGCTGGCGCTGTGTGGCGGTGGATTATGGCGTGAAGCGTAACATCCTGCGGTTGGCGGCGGGCGAGGGCGCGGATGTCACCGTGGTCCCGGCCGATACCTCGCTTGAAGATATTCTGCGCCACCAGCCCCATGGCGTGCTTCTGTCCAACGGTCCCGGCGACCCGGAGGCGACGGGCGAATATGCCATTCCGGTGATCCGCGGGTTGGTGGAGTCCAACATTCCGGTGTTCGGGATTTGCCTCGGCCATCAGATGCTGGGCCTCGCCCTTGGCGGCAAGACCCGCAAGATGGCGCAAGGCCATCATGGCGCGAACCATCCGGTGAAAGATCTGGAAACCGGCAAGGTGGAAATCGTGTCGATGAATCACGGCTTCACGGTGGATCGCGAAAGCTTTCCGGCAGGCGTGATCGAAACCCATGTCTCGCTGTTCGATGGCACCAATTGCGGTTTGCGTGTCGAGGGCAAGCCGGTGTTCAGCGTGCAATATCACCCCGAAGCATCACCCGGCCCGATGGACAGCCACTATCTGTTCAAGCGGTTTTCGGACGCGGCGAAAAAGTTCGCGGGGTAAATCACATCCTCCTGTCATTTCCTTTCCCTCGCTGACGCTTGGTCGGGAATGACAGATGGGGTTAGCGTTTCAGTTCGATTACGTCGAACGTCGATTCCTGTGCAGGGCTCGGAAATTCCAGTCTTGCTGTGTTGGGGCCGGTGGCGCTCAGCACGCCCGCGACGTCGCTGGGCGTTGTGGCTGCACCCAGTGATGGGCGCGCCCCGGAATAATAAGCAGGCCTGTCCTTCGCCGCATTCATTCCACCCAGAAAGACAAATCCGTTTTCAGTTGGATAGAGCGTGCCGCGCATGTGTTGCGAGCCGCTGGCTTTTTCAAAATATGATTTGCCGTCACGCGCGCCGATACGGCAGGTGAACCAGCCGAAGATCTTCACCTGTTCCATGCCACCGAGCTTGATACTGCGGCAGCGCCAATTGCCGCTCAGTGTTTTGAGATCAGGGCTTTGCGTGTTGCGATTGAGCACGGCACGCACCGTTGCAAGGTCGGCTTCGCTTGCGCCTTGTGCTTGACGCAGGCCTTCGGCGCGGGCAGCGGCGAGATTGGTCAGCCGGTCCACATCATGCGCGGTGGCATGGTCTTGCCAGCCTGCAAGCGCCGGGGTTGCCGAAACCATCAGCAGCAGAGCGAGGTTACGAAACATCACCCTTCGCATGCGCATCTCCCTCGCCCGGCTCGAAACCGTTTTCGGGCGCGATCCAACCTTTGAGATCTGCAATCGGCGGCATGCCGACCACATTGTAACCGGCATCGACGAAATGGATTTCGCCGGTCACGCCCGCCGACAGATCGCTGAGCAGATAGAGTGCCGCGCCGCCGACATGGTCCAGTTCGATGTTTTTCTTGAGCGGGGCGTGGGCGCGGTTCCATTTGAACACCATGCGCGCATCGCCCACCGCGGCACCCGCAAGGGTGCGCATCGGGCCTGCGGAAATCGCGTTGACGCGAATCCCATCTGGGCCCAGATCGGCGGCGAGGTAGCGCACGCTGGCTTCCAGCGCGGCCTTGGCCACGCCCATCACATTATAGCTGGGCTGCACGCGCGTCGCGCCGAGATAGGTGAGCGTGAGCATCGCCCCGCCTGTGCCGCCTTGCGCTGACGGGGTCATCAGCTTGGCCGCGCGCTGGGCGACGGCGGTGAAGGAGTAGCAGGAAATGCTGAGCGTCCGCGCGAAATTGGACCGTGTCGTATCGACATACCGGCCCTTCAATTCATTGCGATCGGAATGGGCGATGGCGTGGACCAGAAAATCCAGCCCGCCCCATTCGGATTTCAGCCGGTCGAACGCGGCATCGAGTTCGCCGTCATTTTCGACATCGCCGGGCAGCACGAGTTTGGCGTTGACCTGTTCGGCCAGCGGCTTCAGGCGGCGGGCCTGTGCATCGCCCTGATAGGTGAAGGCGATTTCGGCGCCCTGGCCTGCGAGAAACCGCGCGATGCCCCACGCAATGGAATGGTCGTTGGCCACGCCCATCACGAGCCCGCGTTTGCCGCGCATCAGTCCTGTGGCGTCTGCCATTCTATCCTCGCATCTGTACCGGTTGGGTACAGTGATGTGCCGATTGCTTATGCGTCGGTCTTTTGAAAAACCAGGCTGGCATTGGTGCCGCCGAACCCGAAACTGTTGGAAAGCGCGGTGCGGATGGGCGC
>DATJDE010000391.1:0-2405 GCA_035497595.1 Rhizomicrobium sp.
TTTCATGCTGGCCGAGCATTTGTATGGCGAAACATTTGTGCCGGCAGCGGGCCGCATTGGCCACACACCGGCGCTCGCCAATGATCGCCGCCCGTTGAAAACAAAGAGCGGACATATTGCCATTCAGCCTGTCAGCCGTGCCGCATCGGCAAAATTTCTTGAACTTGGGGGGCTGCCGGATGCTTATGAGAGCGACCGCTTTGCCAAAGCGGCCAAGGGGGACAGGGTGGCCGTGTATTACGAGATGCTCAAAGAGGCGGCTCTGGCGCACACCGCCGATGAATGGATGAAGCTGGGCGATGAGCACCGCATCCCCATCATGCGTGCCAACACGCTGGACGACGTGCTGGAAGACCCGCATTTGAAGGCTGTAGACTTTTTCCAGTTACGCGAGCACCCGACTGAAGGCACGTGGCGGGCCATGAAACCGCCGGTGACATTTTCCAAGACACCCTCTTCCATCCGCAGCGACCCGCCGCGGTTGGGGCAGGATGACGATACACTCAAACAGGATTGATCCATGTCAGACACGTTGATCCCCCTTTCTGAAGACTGGCGCAAAAAGGCGCTGATCGACCCCGCGAAATATGCAGCTATGTATGCGCGCTCCATCAACGACCCGAATGGGTTTTGGGCGGATGAGGCCAAGCGGCTGGACTGGATCAAGCCCTTCACCAAGGTGAAAAATGTTTCGTGGGATGTGGAAAATCTTTCGATCAAATGGTTTGAAGATGGTTCGCTGAACGTCTCCGCCAATTGCATTGACCGGCATCTGCCCAAGCGCGCCAAACAGACCGCGATACTTTGGGAAGGCGATGATCCTTCGCAATCAAAAGCCATCAGCTATGAAGAATTGCACCGCGAAGTTTGCCGCTTTGCCAATGTGCTGAAAGCGCAGGGGGTTAAAAAGGGCGACCGCGTCACCATTTATCTGCCGATGATCCCGGAAGCGGCCTATGCGATGCTGGCCTGCGCCCGGATTGGCGCGGTGCATTCGATCGTGTTTGCCGGTTTCTCGCCGGATAGTCTGGCGGGCCGTATTCAGGATTGTACCAGCACGGTGGTGCTGACCTCCGATGAGGGGTTGCGCGGGGGCAAACCTATTGCGCTGAAAAAGAACACCGATGCGGCGGTTGCCAAATGCCCGGATGTGACCACGGTGATTGTGGTCAGGCACACAGGCGGGGCGGTGGAGATGAAGGCCGGGCGCGATGTCTGGTATCATGAGGCCGCCGCCAAGGTTTCTGACGATTGCCCGCCGACGGAGATGAACGCTGAAGATCCGCTGTTTATTCTCTATACGTCCGGCTCGACCGGAAAGCCCAAGGGCGTGTTACACACGACGGCTGGCTATCTGCTCTATTGCGCCACCACCCATCAATATGTGTTCGATTATCACGAGGGTGATATTTACTGGTGCACCGCCGATGTGGGCTGGGTGACCGGGCACAGTTATATTGTGTATGGGCCGCTGGCCAATGGCGCGACTACGGTGATGTTTGAAGGCGTGCCGAACTATCCCACCACCTCACGGTTCTGGGAGGTGATCGACAAGCACAAGGTCAACACCTTTTACACCGCGCCCACCGCCATTCGCGCACTGATGCGTGAAGGCGAAGGGCCGGTGAAGAAAACATCGCGCGCAAGCTTGCGTTTGCTCGGTAGCGTGGGCGAGCCGATCAACCCGGAAGCGTGGCTGTGGTATTGGCGCGTGGTGGGCGACGAACGCTGCCCTATTGTGGATACGTGGTGGCAGACCGAAACCGGCGGCATTCTCATTTCGCCTTTGCCGGGCGCGACGGATTTGAAACCGGGCTCTGCCACCAAGCCGTTGTTCGGCATTGTGCCGGAGCTGGTGGATGCCGATGGCAAGGTGCTGGAAGGGGTCGCCAGCGGCAATCTGGTGCTCGCGCAATCCTGGCCGGGGCAGATGCGCTCGGTCTATGGCGATCATCAGCGCTTTATCGAGACTTATTTCAAAACCTATCCCGGCAAATATTTCACCGGGGATGGCTGCCGCCGCGACGAGGATGGTTATTACTGGATCACCGGGCGGGTGGATGATGTGATCAACGTGTCCGGCCACCGCATGGGGACGGCGGAAGTGGAATCCGCCCTTGTCGGCCATAAGGATGTGGCGGAAGCCGCTGTGGTTGGTTTTCCCCATGACATCAAGGGCCAGGGCATTTACGCCTATGTCACGCTGAAGGTTGGCGTGGCGGCGAGCGATGCGTTGAACGGCGAACTCACCAAATGGGTGGGGCAGGAAATCGGGCCGATTGCGCGGCCCGATGTCATTCAGTTTGCGCCCGGTCTGCCGAAAACACGCTCCGGCAAGATCATGCGCCGCATTTTGCGCAAAGTGGCGGAAGGTGATGTGGCCAACCTTGGCGATATTTCGACAC
>DATJDE010000392.1:0-1993 GCA_035497595.1 Rhizomicrobium sp.
GGCGAATGGTTCGCATTCAGCGCCACGCGCGTGGAATATTGAATCAGGCTGCCCACCATCACCAGCCCGGTGCGTTTGAGCCCGGCCTCCGACAACATCACCCGCGGCCCAAGGCTGAACCCGCCGGAAATGCGGTCCGGCTCATCAACAAGTACAGCGCTGACACGAAAGGTCTGCGTGCCAATCCGCATCAAGCCACCTTGGGCCAGGTGCAGCCGGTCGAGCAAAGTCTGTTCGGCAACCACGCCGCAAATGTCACCCGCACAGCGCAGCGCATCGGAAAGTTTTGTCGCTGGCAAAAGCGTGACTGCGCCATACAGCGGATAAGCGCTATCAACCGCTTTCAGTTCGACAAGCTGGCGCTCCTCCTGCTTGCCGTCTTTCAGCGCATAGGCCATGGCGCGCAGAGACATGGTTTGCGACAGGTGCCCATAGCGGGCGAGAAAGGCGTGTTCGTCTGGCGAAGGCGCGCGATGCACCAACCGCACCGCCACATCGCCGCCCAGCAACACGCGCCCCTGTTCAGCAAGCCCGGTGAGAAAACCCTGTGACAGCGAGCCGACACCGGCAATCGCCGCCACACCCAGAATGAGCGAGGCCAAAAAAATGCGAAAGCCCGAAAGCCCGCTGCGCATCTGCCGCCGCGCCAGGCGAAGGGCAAGGCTGAGCCGGTTCAAACCTGTTCATCCGCCACGATGCGGCCATCCTTGAGCCGCACGATCCGCTCGCAACGCCGCGCCAGAGCTTCTTCATGGGTGACGAGAAACAGGGTTGTGCCTGCGCGGGCATGAAGCGCGAAAATAAGATCGGCGATATCGGCCCCCGTTGCGCCATCAAGATTGCCGGTGGGCTCATCGGCAAACAGCACCTTCGGCCCCGGTGCCAAAGCACGGGCCAGCGCCACACGCTGCTGCTCACCGCCCGACAACTGACCGGGATAATGATCGACCCGGTGGGAAAGCCCGACCGCGCCAAGCTCCGCCCGCGCGCACGCAAACGCATCGGCCCGGCCCAAAAGCTCCAGCGGCACAGCCACATTTTCCAGCGCCGTCATGGTGGGGATCAGGTGAAACGACTGAAAGACAATACCCACCCGTCCGCGCCGGAAGCGGGCAAGCCCGTCTTCGCCCATATGGGTAATGTCTATCCCGTCTATCGCGATCCGTCCGCCGGTGGCCGCTTCCAGCCCCGCCGCCACCATCAGCAGCGAGGATTTGCCGGAGCCGGAAGGGCCGAGCAGGGCAATGGTCTGCCCCGCCGCGACATGAAGCGTGATCCCGTTCAATATGTTGACCGGCCCCGCCGCGCTCGTCAGGTTGAGCCGCACATCATCCAGCCGGATGGCTGGCAACGGATCGTCGACTGGGCGAGTCTGCATCAGATGATTCTTCCCTCTACAGGCGATATGGCATGACCCCGCCAAGTTTCAAGCCGCCTTCAACCTCCCCCCTGTGGGGAGGTCGACGCGCGCAAGCGAAGCGAGCACGTCGGGTGGGGGGCGGTGTTTGCCACAAAGAGCGGTCCCCATTCTGGTTAGCTTCGTTCTTAAGCGTCTGCCTTATCTTCCTGTCTGTTCTCCTTGTATCGCCCGCGAGTGCCGCCCCGGTCAAAATCCTCGCGCTGGGCACCAGCCTGACACAGGGCTACGGCCTGCCACCGGGCACCGAATTCCCCGCCGTGCTGGAAGCAAGACTGCGCGCCGCAAAAATCGATGCCCGCGTCATCAATGCCGGTGTCTCGGGCGACACGAGCGCAGGCGGCGCCGCGCGGATTGATTGGTCGCTCGCCGACCATCCCGCTTTCGCAATCGTGGAACTGGGCTCGAACGATGCCTTGCGCGGCCTCTCCCCGCAGCAGACGGAAAAAAACCTTTCCGCCGTGCTCGAAAAACTGAAGGCCGCGAACGTGCGCGTGTTGCTGCTGGGTATGCGCGCGCCCCGCAATCTCGGTCCCGACTACGCCGCTGAATTCGATGCGATCTACCCAAGGCTCG
>DATJDE010000393.1:0-3478 GCA_035497595.1 Rhizomicrobium sp.
GAACGCATCCTCGCCCGTTTCAACATTTTCGCTCTCTCCTCCAATACCGAGCAAATGCCCAATTCCATGCTGGAGGCGATGGCCGCAAACCTGCCCATCCTGGCGACCGATGTGGGGGATGTGAAACGCATGCTCGCCCCCGAAAACGCCCCCTTCGTCCAGCCGCAAAATGATATGGAAGCGCTCACCGCCGCGCTCTCGGTCCTGCTGTCCCATCAGGAGGAGCGCGCGCGCCTCGGTGCCCTCAACCGCGCCCACGTCCGCGCCGCCTACAGCTTGGACACGATGGTGCGCCGTTACGATGCGCTCTATGCTGCCCCGCGTGCTGCAAAAATCACCTGAAGACCATGATTATGTTGAAAAATCCCTGCGCGCTGATCGCCCCGCCACAGGTGCGCATAAATTAACGGATTGATGGTTTTATCCCCCCAATCGGCCACGCCTTGCGCCCGCCGACAGTGGTAAGATCGTAAACAGCCGCCCGAAAAGAGGGGGCCGCCTTTCGTAAGGGGAATGGTCATTCGTAAACTCCACGCCATGCTGCCGGCCCGCAGTGCGGACATCGTCCCATTCCCCGCATCTGCACGTCCGCGCCTTGTCGTCATCGTCGATGCCGAGGAGGAGTTCGATTGGGAAGCGCCGTTTTCGCGCGCCAATCACAGCGTCAAAACCATCTCATCCCAATTCCGTGCGCAACGCCTTTTTGAACGCTATGGCGTGAAACCCACCTATGCGGTGGACTATCCCGTCGCCTCGCAGGAAGAGGGCTACGCCCCTTTGCGCGAATTGCTGCAAGCGGGCGCGTGCGACATCGGCTCCCAGTTGCACCCCTGGGTAACGCCGCCGCACGAAGAACAGGTGTGCGTGAAAAACTCCTTCGCGGGCAATCTGCCGACCGATCTCGAACGGCGCAAACTCGAACAGCTCACCGAAATGATCGAGCGCAATTTCGGCGTGCGCCCCAAACTTTATCGCGCGGGCCGCTATGGCGCGGGCGCCGCCACCACAAAGATCATCGAAGACCTCGGTTACGAGGTGGATTGCAGTGTGCTACCCGGCCAGCCTGCGGGCGCGCTGGGGCCGGATTACAGCGGCGGCACCGCACGCCCCTATTGGATCGGCACAGAGCGCAAGGTGCTCGAACTGCCCGTCACCATCGCCACGCTGGGACTCGCGGGCCGCTTCGGCGATGATCTCTACGGCTATCTCTCCACCCCGCTGGGGCGCAAACTCAAAGTCCCCGCCGTGCTCGCACGCCTCGGCGTGATGGACCGGATTCGCCTGACCCCTGAAGGCACCACGCTGGACGAAGCCAAGCACCTCACCCGGCGCATGTTTGCGACGGGTTACCGGGTTTTTGCCGTCAGCTATCACACCCCGTCACTTTCGCCCGGCAACACGCAATATGTCCGCAATGAGCGCGAATTGCAGAGGTTCCTTGGCTGGATCGAAGGCTATCTGGAGTTCTTTTTCGGTGAGATGCGCGGTGAAGCCTCCACACCGCTTGCAATCCGCGACTGGGCACTGTCTTTGAGTGCCATCGAGACCCTCGGCCAGAGTGAACGGACTATGCGACTTGAATCCGGGCAGCGGGTAAGCGTTGTTATCCCCGCGCACAATTCGGCGGCCACGCTGGCCCGTTCGCTGGAGTCGGTGCTGGCGCAAACCGTGCCGCCGTTCGAAACGCTGGTGATCGACGATTGCAGTGACGACAACACGGCCGAGGTCGCGCGAGCCTATGCGGATCGCGGCGTGCGCATTGTGCCGCTCACCAGGCGCAGCGGGGCGGCGGGCGCCCGCAACGAAGGCATCAAAAGCGCCAGCGGCGAGTTCATCGCCTTTCTCGATTCCGATGACGAATGGCTCCCCGCCAAACTCGAAAAACAATTGCGGGTTCTCGATTCCGAAAAAGATCTGTCGCTGGTCTTTTGTTCCTCCACCCTGTTCTCGCCAGAAGGCAAAGACCTGGGGGACATTTATGGTGGCCACGTTCCGACCGTCGGCCCCGATGCCTGGAAAGCGCTTCTGGTCGCCAATTTCATCGCCACGCCGTCGGTCATCGCGCGGCGCGAACAGCTCATGGCCCTTGGCGGTTTCGATACCCGCCTGAAAATCGGCGAAGATCAGGACATGTGGATTCGCCTCGCACTGGCCGGCAATGTCGGCTACGAGCCCGAAAGTCTGGTCCACGTGCATGAACGGCAGAACAGCCTGTCCAACTGGAATCTCGACGAACAGCTGCACTACACGCTGCCGATGATTGAAAAACATGTGCACGCCCTTTCCGGTCGCCTCAGCAAGGCCGAAATCCGCAAGATCCGGGGAGAGCGCATCGGCCGTCTGGGCCGGGTGGCCTATACGATGGGGCAGCGGGGCCTGGGTGCGCGCATGGTGCTGGAGGCGACGCTTCTGGGCTACCGGCCGCTGGAGAATCTTTACTACCTGATCACAGCCTCCCCACCGGCCACCGGGGTCAAAACCTGGATCAGGCGCAGCCTGGTCCGCTAAACTCTGTTGTGTGCCACCCATCCCACTGAAATATCTTTGAAATTCGAGCTACCCGGGCTTTGCGTCTTAACCGTCAGCCAAGGTTTGCAGGCTATATTCGATTACTTTCAAGGGTAGGCATGGTATCTAGCCATGCACTCAAAAGTTGGGCCAAATATCTTAGATGTCGCTTACGGCAGCGTTCTATACCCATGCAGCGGCAGCCACCGGTTACGCGATTTTCGTAGCCTTGCTGGCCTTTTGGAGAACGCGCACCCGGCTGACGGCCTTCATGGCGCTGGCGGCTGCGGCAACCTCTGCCTGGGGCATTGCCTGGTGCTTCTATGATATCGGCCAACTTCCGGCATGGGCGCCAACATTCTCCGCCTCCGTACGTGATGGTGGCTGGCTGGCTTTGATGCTCGCCACACTTGCCGCAGGGCGTCCGACCGATGCGGTGTGGCGCCGCCTGGTCACGCTTGCGGTTGTCGTGCTGGGCATCGATCTGTTTTTCACCGCGACGCATTTTAATCTCGGCGTCATCGCGGGTGTCACGGTCGATTATCAACTCACCCGCATCGCCACCACGATCCTTGGCCTGGTTCTGGTCGAGAACCTGCTGCGCAACACGTCGGTGGATGAATTCTGGGCGGTCAAATCGCTGGGCATCGGGCTGATGGCGATCTTCGTCTTCAACCTTGTATTGCGCATTCCCCAGTTCCTCACCCACATCCCCGATGAAGGGCTGGTTGCGGCGTTGCCGGTTGTCTTCCTCATCGCGTTGCCGCTGTTCGTCGTGTCCGCGGTGCGCAACCCGACGCTGAAGCTCGGCATCCATTCATCCCGCCGCATCGTCTTTCACACCGCAACACTCGTCGGGGCCGGGCTGCTGCTGCAAGGCACGGCGGTCGCGGCCTATTACATCCGCAATTATGGCGGCACCACCGGCACGGTGCTGGCGGTGTTATTGCTGTTCGGTGCGCTGCTCACT
>DATJDE010000394.1:0-8032 GCA_035497595.1 Rhizomicrobium sp.
ATTCCTGATTTGCCTGCCAAGACTTTTGCTGGGTCAGATCCATGGCGAGCAGTTTGTCACTGCACCCAAGCTGCGGATCGCACAGGAAGTATGTGCCGGTATCGGCGTTGTATGTGAGCATGCCACTGCCGGTATTATCCAGCACCCCGTTGCGAAAAACTGGCGGGAGCCCAAACACCCCGGAATTTGACGCGAAACGATTGTAATCCTGCGTTGAATACAGAGAGTCGTGGTTGAAGCCGGTATCGGAGGTGAAGGTCAGTTGCGGCGTGAGATTATAGACGACGTTCAACTGGGCTGTGTCGTTCTTCGCTTTATACGACGGCGTCAGTTCGGAATCGATTTCGCGCAGGTTGGTCGATTGGCGATTGCTCGTATAGGGCAGATTGCCGAGCCCATAATCGACGACAAAGAAATAGGGCAGCGAATAGGGCTCGGGCACGCCAAAGGCGCCGTCATCATAAAGCGAGCCCATCTGGCAGCCCTGGCTGAGATAGGCGTGCAAGCCGTTGAAGGTGGACCAGCCGGGGTAATTTGCCGTTGAGTGGCCGCCAATCGTGTCTGGTATTGGCGCGGTGTGGCAGAGCTGTTTGGCGCTGCGCAGGCGATCATCATCCTCGGAGAAATGTTCCCAGACGAAATTGACGTTGAGGTTGGATGTCGGCTTCACGCTGATCGAGAGACGGCCGGACCACAGATTGCGGCCATCGACATTATCGTTGGTCGGGCGGTTGAAGGTGTAGCCGTCGCGTTTGGTCCATTCACCGGCGAGGCGGATAGCCAGCCGATCATCGACGATGGGCAAGTTGAGCATGCCTTCGAAGCGACGCTGCTTGTAGTTTCCGAGTTCGGCGGATGCCATTGCCTCGAACTGATCGGATGGTTTGGCGGATGTGATGTTCACCACGCCTGCGGTCGCGTTGCGGCCATAGAGGGTGCCTTGAGGACCGCGCAGCACCTGGACTTGGGCGACGTCAAAAAACTCCTGTTCGAAAAAGTGATTACGGATAAAGGGCTGGTCGTTGAAGGCGACCGCGACTGCCGGATCGGTTGTCACGGAAATCGCCTGAGTGCCGATGCCGCGTAGCTGGATGGAGTAACCTGCGAAATTGGTTTTGGTGAAGGTCATATTGGGGACCTGTTTAATCAGGTCCGGGCCGCCATTGGTCTGGCTGGCGGTGAGTTGCTCCTGGCTGAGTGCCGTGATCGAAATCGGGATCGACTGCACATCGCCGCCGCCAAGCTTTGACGACGTGACCGTAACGGTTTCCACCGCTGCGCGCTGGGGCGATGTAGCTTGTGCCAGTTGAATGGGAGAAATGTCGATAGACGAAGACTTTTGTTTGACGATCACAAGAACGCCGGCACCATCCCGCGAATATATGAAGCCTGTCCCGTGAAGCAATTTTGTCAGCGCGTCTTCGGGCGAGAGGTTGCCTTTGACGCCGGGCGTCTTCAATCCTCTTAATTGTGCGCTCGAAGCGATCAGCGTGATTCCCGACTGCGTCGTGAATTCGTTAAGTGCCGAGGAAAGGCTATCTCCTGGGATATTGAAATCCTGCGCATGGGCCACAGACATCGCGGTGGTTGCGAGAACCAAACCAGCCAATGACATTTTTATATTGAAAAACATTCTTGTTCACCCCCTGTAATGACGTTCCCCTCGCCGCTTGTTGCGGCCGAGCACCAATTTTTCTTCAGCGCGAGATCACGATCTCGCCCTCAGTCTTCTTCACCTGAAGTCCGAATAATCTCTGCGCGATGTGCGCAAATTCTTGCGTATTGTGCGCGGGCAACGCGCCGCTGATCTGGTGCGCGGCGGCAAATGAGTCGCCGATCACGATCTTTTCACGATTGTAGCGATTGTATTGCTGGGCCGCCTCTGCAAGCGGCGTGTTGTGGAATACGAGTATTCCACTACGCCACGCCAGTTCGTCCGCTAGACCTTTGCGCGTTTCCTTTTTGATCGAAATGCCAGCCGCAGTTGCGACGAGCACATCTCCAGGCGCCATGAGCGCGGATTGCGATGGGGCGCCGTTTTCTGTCGAGAACCACACCCGACCATCGACCAATGTCACTTCGAGTTTTCCAACCTCTTTTCGGACGGAGAACTTCGTTCCCAAAACGGTAATCTTGTGATCGCCTGCGGTAACGACGAAGGGGCGGTTCGCGTCATGCGCGATACTGAAATATGCCTCGCCTTTTTTCAGCCAACCGGAGCGGTGCGTAAATCCAAGATCGGCCCGAAAGACAGAGTCCGTGTTGAGCTCAACAACGGAGCCATCTGCCAAAGTGACCGTCTGATGGCCACCCACCGGGGTCGTGTAGGTCTGGCTATCCGGCATCATGAGATAGGCCGAGCTACCGAGCGCGAAGAGAGCCAAGGTCGCGACCAAAGCTATGGCGCGCAGTGAGCCGGAATGGCCTGCGGGTGGCTTTGCAATGCCTATCGGCTGAAACCCGTTTGGTTCCAACGCGACCAGCCGTTCTGCCCGCCCCCACGCCATCGCCACGCGCTGATAGGCAAGGAAATTTGCGGTAGACGCGCCGAGCCAGGCGTTCAATTCGCTTTGATCGTCTTCGGACCAGTCTGCGCGGTCGCTTCGCTCCAGCCAAGCCGCAGCCCGACGTTTGATCGCGACAGCGTGCTCGGTGTTCGGCCCGGTTTCAAACGCGCTCATGGGCGCTTCCGCGGATTGGCTTGCGCGCCGTAAAGAATGTCGGCGAGGGCATACATGCCTTCGGTCAGGTAAACAGAGACGGAGGCTTCGCTGAGATTGAGCCGCAACGCGATTTCCTTGCGGGAAAGGTTGCGAATTCGGCGCAGAATGACAACGTCGCGATACCGCGGTGGAAGCGCTTCGATAGCCTCCTTCAAACGACGAAGCTCATCACGCGCGACCAGCACCTGGTCCGGTCCCGGCGTGTCTATGGCGATGCCCAGCGCATCCAGGTCCGCAACTGCATCCATAGGCACGACCTTGCGATCACGAACACGGTTTGCGATCAAATTTCGGGCGGCTTGGAACAGATACGCCTTGGTGTTTTTCGGAAGCTCTTTTTGGGCGGCGTCGTAAACGCGGACATAGATGTCGTGCAGCAAGTCTTCTACGTCGCTTTCATCGCGCCAATTGTGCCGTAGAAACTGCAACAACATCGCCTCCAACGGCAGAACCTCATGCAGAAACCAATGCAATGCCTCGGGCACACTCATTTGGGTGCCCTGGCGCGCCGCACTGCCAATTCCACTGTTGTGGCCCAACCCCTGATCCATCCCTTGCCCTTTAATTCATTCCATTGGGGAACGAGCCGCGGGCTACATAAAGGGAGACACGGCCCGGTGTCGGTTCTTAATGGTCCTCCCGAGAATAATTTTGCGGGCGGTGACGTAATATTGTTTCAATGAGGCGCGCGGGACATCACAGCAGAACTAATGGGGCACTCTCGGGACACAAGTGTCCGCCAAGCGGCGCGCCACCCTAATTGGCCTGTAGCGATGAGTTTATGATTGGCCTGGCGCCGGAAACGTCTCGGGGCCGCCATAAAGCCAAAGGCTTAGCGAATCCCGTGTTCCGCCAGCGCCGTGTTTAATTTGAATGGGTTTTGTGAAAACATCGCCCCCGCTGGTTGAGCAGCGGAGGCAACGTGAACAGGGTCAGGCGTTTTCCGGCACCGCGCCAAATGGATTGGCGCTTGTTGCCTTGATTTCATCACGCGTTTCGCGGCTTTGCAGCAGACCGCGATCAACAGGCCCTAGCCCCAGCATCATGCGGCCATAGGATTCCATGCGGCTGTCGAAATCGACCGCGATATGGCTTGCGCCGGTGAAAACATCACGGAAGGCGCGGCCCAGCGGGCTTTCGACATAATGCATGCTGGTGCCATCGGTCTGTGTGAGAATGACCATGGCTTCGCGGCAGAGTTGTGTGGATTGCGAAATGCGCGCCAGGGATTGATAGAAACCTGGGGCTTGTTCTTCCGGCGTAAGACCAACCAGCGCATAGATCTGCCGCGCAGCATCGCGCACCAGAAGCTCAGCCGCATGCACGACCGATTCCGCTTGCGCAAGCCGCACCTGTGCGGTCAGCTTGCTGGATTCAACGACCGTGGAGCCACGTTTCTTGTGGTTCTTGAGGCGCAGCGTTGCGTGTTCGATCGCACCGCGCGCAGCCCCCACAACCGGCACCGCAATCGTGAGCGAAAGTGACGGCCCGATAGGCCCAAGGTAGAGCGGGTAGTCGTAATTCTTGAGCGCGTTGTCGTGCCAGGCCGGGTCGACCACGTTTGATGGCGTGGCGCAATTATCCGGCACAAACACATCTTCCGCCAGAATGTGATGTGTGCCTGTCGCAATCAGGCCGTGCGCGTTCCATGTTTTCGCGATTTTGATGTCTTTGCGCGGGACAAGGAACGACCAGTCCTTGGTGGTGCCATCATCCGCCTGGACCGTGGCGACGAGGGACACCCAATCGGCGACCTGGACCGTTGTGGCCCAGGCCCAGCGGCCAGAGACTCGATAACCGCCATTCGCCTTCACCGCTTTGCCGATGGGTTGAATGACGGACGTCATGATCATGTAGGTGTTGTTGCGAAACAGGATGTCCTGCGTTTCCAGCGGATACCCGGCGGCGGAGCGCGGGTTCATGACAGAGAACGCCGCTACCCAGCCAGTTGCCGGATCAGCTTCTGCGATTGGCATGACGGCGTCGAACATTTCGTCGAACGTCGCTTCCAGCCCACCATACCGCTTCGCCTGAATGAGGTAGAAGAAGCCCGTTTTGCGAATGGCCTTCCACACTTTATCGACAGGGCGGCCTTTCTTTTCGGCTTCCTGCGCATGGGCGGCGATCAATGGCTTCAGCGCGCGGATGCGATCGATGATGATCTGCGGGGTCAGGCTTTTACGCTCGTCCTCCGACAGGAAATCATCGGCATCGGGTTCGTAGATGTCAGTAATCAATTCTATTTTTTCCATAATCCGTCTCCTCCCGCCCAGTGTTTGATGGGCAATTGCATTGAAAATAAGGGTAAGGAGGCAACGCTATAATTGTCCAATACGACATATAACGATCATTGAGACCAAATCGGATATGCTCGATATTTCCCTTTGTTTTCAGCGTTTTTTTGACGTGAAAATTTCCTGACAGAATAAATTTAGTTCGTATTTCGTCATAGACGATGCCACATGCGCGCTTTTGAAAGGCACAAGCCGACTAAGCGGCATGGCAAGGATGCAGGCGCGTTGGTGCAAGCGAAATTCGTGGTGCAGGTAGTATGAACGCAAAACGATGCCGGGGCGCTCTGCTGGTCATGCCGGATATTGGCATGACCGCAAAACGCCCCGGCACCATGAAACGCCTAGTACGTCATACGCAACTGAACGCCCACCGTGCGCGGCGGATCAAGAAAGCCGGAAAATTGGCCGGCGGTTGTTGCTGTTGCGGCGGCTGCAAGCGGTGGCTGGAACGTGTTGGTCGAAACCCGGCGATCGGTCAGGTTTTTCGCCAACACCGCCACTTCCCAATTGGCCTTGCCGATGCCGAGACGCAGATCGACATTGGTGCCCGGCGGATTATAGGCAGCCGGTATCATGGTCGTTGAGCTGTAGGTGCCGCTTCTATAGGCAAGGATAATATTGCCGGTCAGAAACATGTCCTCGCCAATCGGCTGATCCATGTTCAGGCCCAGTGTGCCAGACCATTTGGCAGCGTTCGTAATCTTCTGGCCCGATAGATCGCAGAACCCGGCAGGAACAGATTGTGTGGCCGGGTTGTAGCGGCAGGAGGCGTTGGGATATTTATCGTAGAGTGCTTCCAGATAGGCGCCTGACGCCTGCAAGGTGAAGGCTTCGGAAAGGCGCCAGACAAGCTCGATCTCTGCGCCTTTGGATGACATTTCCCCTGCGTTGCCGACAATGTAGCAACCGCAGCCCGGAGGCGCCGGTTCATAGGTTGAAGTTTGCAGATTGGTGAAAATGTTGTCGAAGGCGGCCACATCGAGTGTCATCCGCCCGTCAAAGAGCTTGAACTTTCCGCCGACTTCATAGCCATCGACCTTCTCGCCCTTCACTTCGAACTGCGAGAGATTGACGATTGTATGGCTATTGGAAACGAACCCACCTGCTTTTGAACCACGGCCATAAGATGCATAGACCATCGTGTCGGGATCAAAATTATACTGAATCTGCGCCGTCGGATCGAAGGTTGGCTCCGAGCGTTTCGCGGATAGTGGTGAAACCAGCGACCATGACGGCAGAACGGTGCCGACACGCGAGCGTGTGAGCGTCGCCTTTTTCTCGTCCGAAGATTGCCGGACGCCCAGGGTCAATTTCAGATCATCCACCACTTCGAAATCGGCCTGAGCAAAAATCGACCAAGAGGTTCCTGTCTGCGTGTAGTTGGCCCATTGCGTTCCGTTGTAAACGGGTATGGCAATGACAGTGGAGGCCTGCAAAACTGCAAGTTCAGTACTGTCGATCAAGCCGCCGACGATCCAGTTGAAACGCTCACCGCCTGGAGACACCAGGCGCAATTCCTGTGCATAGCGTTTGAAACGTTCGCCGAAATGTGAGCGATATTTGTCAGCCGCCACGAAGTCGGTGTCCTGCAGCCGCGCATATTTGTAGAACGAGTAGCTGGAGATCGACGTCAGCGTGGCAAATTGCGGAATATTGTAGTTCGCGGTCAGGTTTGCGTTGACCATGTTGCCGCGATCATGATCGGGCGCTGTTGGTGTGGTTTCGCGCGTGAAGTTCCATTTCGGCCGCTCGGTGATCAGCGCATATTCGGTATTGACCGGATAGCCCGAGACATTCGAGCTGCCACCTTCGACTTTCAACAGAACATCGAGGTCTTCGACCGGCTGATAGGCCAGTTGGCCGCGGACATAGATGTTGCTGGTGCGGGATTCATCAACCTCTTTGACGAGGTTCTTCATATAGCCCTGCTGCCCGTCATATTGCAGCGATAGCCGGCCCGCCACACCGTCGGCCAATGGGCCAGACACATAGCCTTCGGTCGAAAGCCCGCGTGAGCCGACAAAATTTCCGTTCAGCGTTACCCCGGCTTCCGCGTGCTCGGTTGGCCGCCTGGTGGTGATGTTGAGGGCGCCGGCGGTGGTGTTTTTCCCAAGGATCGCGCCTTGCGGACCGCGCAACACCTCGACCGTATCGATGTCGAAAAACGGCGCCATCATCGCCCGTGGCCGCCCGACATACACGCCATCAATGAATGTGCCGACGGTCTGATCAAACGAATAGGTTGCAGCACTCGACCCGACACCGCGAATGTAAGGCGCAGGGTTGTTTGGCGTTGCCGCGACGTAGAGGTTGGGAATGTACTTCGCCAATTCCTGCAAATTGGAGATGCTGCGTTTTTCCAGTGCTTCGCCGCTGACGACATTCACTGACGCCGGAACGTCCTGAAGGCTTTCCTCGCGCTTTCTTGCCGTCACCACCACCGTTTCAATGGCGAGGCTTACGCTTTCTGTTGGCTGCGGCGACCGCTGCTCTGCTGCATGCGCGCCCGAAGACACATACATCAGTGCAAGCGCAGAGACCCCCGCTACTTTCTTCCCCTTAAAACTCATATGCTTATTACCTCCCAATTCGCATTTTTTGCGTTGCCGTCTTTTGTGGATTGTTTGTCGCTGCCCGCTTCTGTTCCCTTTGGGTGGTGACTGCCGAAACCGCAGCCAAAGAACGGACCCTTAGGTTCCTAAGAGGACGCGCGACTTATGTCATAAGGACACATCAATCATATTTTTTATGAATGTCTATCTTTTTGATTCATAATGGAAAAATATGCTTCTGGAGCATGTCATTGATATCCAGCAGGTCTCATTCAATGTTCAATTTGGCATCAAACAAAGACACCGCCAGCGATGACTGGCGCCGAGCGATCGAGACGAAACCAAATTCAGCGTGCAACGTGACGCTTGATACGCAGATATGTGTGAGGGCATTGTCATGAACATCGACACCAATCTGCTGCTCTATTTCGTTGCGGTTGGCGAAGAGCTGTCTTTTCGCAAG
>DATJDE010000395.1:0-5438 GCA_035497595.1 Rhizomicrobium sp.
GTGGCGCGTTGGGCAATTCGTTGCCGCTCAGGTCTTTATAAAAACCGGCACCACCATTGGGCGCTGGGCCTGCGCCGCCATTGGTGGCGGTTGGGCTGACAGGATCAAAGCCCGGATAGTCGGGACTTAGCACAGGGGTAAACGGAGGATTCGCTTCCGTGTAGAGCAATGGGTCCGTACCGAGGTTGTACGCAATGCCACACGCATAAGAGGTACCGGTATAAATATTATTCCCGGGACGGAAATACTCAGCCATTACGTAGGTTGGCAGAACACAGTTTGAGGCCTGACTCACAAAGGGTTTCACTAAGACCCAATCGCTACGGCCGGCCGTGCGATCCATCAAGTCGATCGCTTTTGACCCGTCTGCCAGACGCGTATTCTGATAGCCGCCGGAGAAGCCGAATTTCAGGCCGGGCGCCACTTCCCACTTTGCTTCCAGTTCTGCGCCTTTGACGGTGGCATCAAAGTTCAGATTTATAGATGTGCGATCTACAATTTCTGAAATCTGATAGGCTTTGTAATCGTAATAGAAGGTCGTTGCGTTAAAGGTTATCGCGCCATCCAACAGCGTGTTTTTTGTGCCTAACTCATAGGCATTGATGAATTCAGGTTTGAATGTCAGCGGATGAGCAGGACTGGCTATCTCGCCGAACCTGTTGAACACCGTGAGGATAGCGCCGGGGGGATTGGCGCCGCCCGCTTTGTAACCATGGCTGAATGAAGCATAGACCAAGGTTTGATCGGTGAAGCTGAGGTTCGGCGTCCAGTTCGCGGCGAAGCGTCCCGTCCATTCCTGCCATTTCTGATCCACCACACCGGTGATGGGATAGCCATAACCCTGGGTGAGGAGCGCGCTCGGAATGGTGACGAAATGCTTCTGATCCTGCGTCCAGCGCAAGCCGCCTGTGAGCTTTAGGTCTTGCATCACATTGTAATAGGCTTCACCAAAACCGGCATAGGAGTTGAGCACGTATGGGTTTTGACTGAGGAAGTAGTTGTGGCCTTTATCATCCAGACTTTCGATGGGATTGACGTCGACCCAACCGAGGCAAACAAAACTTCCTGGACTGCCCGGGTTTTGCGGATCCGTCGGTCGCATGTTTTGCACACACTGGTCCTGCGTAGCAGGATTGCCCGGTGTCCAGTTATCGAGAGTTTTGGCCGCGAACATTGTGAGGCTGTTGAAGAACACATAGTAATTTTCATGCGTTTCGTAGTGCATGAAATTTCCACCGACGCTGAAATTCAGCGGTCCGTCGAATTTTGACGATATGCGCACTTCCTGATTCAGCTGCCAGGATTTCTGTTTGACGAGATCCTGTGCGGCCAGCCGATCGCTGCAGCCCAGTTGCGGATCGCAGAAAAGGCCGGTTTCTACTGCGAGGTCTGGACGAGCGCAGTTATTGCCTCCGGGGCTATACACGTTAGCTCCGTTTTCAAAGCATACATAGTTTCCGGTTGGCGATACCAGATTGCCCCAATTTGCGAAAATGCCAGGGCGGGTGTTGAAGCGATTGTAATCCTGTGTCGCAAAGAGGAAATCGTTATTGTAGCCTGTTTGCGCAACGAGGCTGAGCGATGGGCTGATGTCATATTCGACATTGAACAAAAACACTTCGCTTTTAGCTTTGTAAGCCGGGTCGCGCGCGGATTCGATAACGCGCAAATCCCGTGACTGAGTCGTGCCGGCATAGGCATCTTGCGGCCCGCCTCTGAACTGGTTCATCGGGGTGCCGATCGACAGGCCGAAGCCGGCACCGACCACGCCGCCATAATAGGGCAGCGCTAAAGCATTTGGCACTTGAAACGCTTCATCACTGTAGAGCGATACCGGCAGGCAGCCCTGATTGAGAAAGGTCTGCCTTTGTTGGTCGTTTACCGAACTTCCCGTTGGATAACCGCCTATAGTTTCCGGGCCAGGATCGCGCTTGCACAATTGTTTGCTTGAGCGCAGGCGATCATCATTTTCCTGGAAGTGTTCCCAGATAAAACTGGTTCTGAGATTTTCGCTGGGTTTGAAACCGATGCTGAGGCGGCCTGCCCAGAGATTTCGGCCATCGGTCGGCTTGTTTGAAACGGTGTTGAAGGAATAGCCATCCCGCTTGGTCCATTCGCCTGCGAGGCGCACGGCCAGCCTATCATCCACGATGGGTAGATTGATCATGCCTTCGAAGCGACGGTTCTTGTAGTTGCCGATGTCGGCGCTGGCCAAGGCTTCGAACTGATCGGACGGCTTGGCGCTGGTGATGTTCACCACGCCTGCGGTCGCGTTGCGGCCATACAGCGTGCCTTGCGGGCCGCGCAGCACCTCGACTTGCGCGACGTCGAAGAATTCCTGCTCGAAGAAGTGGTTGCGGATGAAGGGCATGTCGTTGAAGGCGACGGCCACTGCGGGATCGGTGGTCACCGAGATGGCTTGCGTGCCGATGCCGCGTAGTTGGATGCTGTAGCCGCTGAAATTGGTTTTGGTGAAGGTCATGTTCGGGACTTGTTTGATCAAGTCCGGGCCGCCGGTGGTTTGGCTGGCGGTGAGTTGTTCCTGGCTGAGCGCAGTGATCGCGATGGGGATGGATTGCACATCCGCGCCGCCGAGTTTGGAGGAGGTGACGGTGACGGTTTCCACAGCTCGCGGTGTTGTGGCCTGGGCGAGTTGAAGGGGGGCGACTTCGATGGCGCTGCTGCGTTGTTGGCGCACGATGGCGATGGAGCCGTCGTCGCGTTGGGCGGCGAAGCCTGTGCCTTTCAACAGGCGCGTCAGTGCCTCATCTGCGGGCACGGCGCCTTTGATGCCGGAGGTGCGGATGCCGGTGATGGCCTGTTCGGCATAGAGGATGTGGACCCCGGTCTGGCTTGCATAGGCATCGAGCGCGGTGCGCAGATCGCCGCCCGGGATGTTGAAATCTGCCGCCATGGCGCCGCTTGACAGGCACAGCGCGAGGGCGCTGGAGCCGAGCAGGTGTTTCAGGTTTCTGGAGTTGTGCATTGGTCCCCCCTTGTGATGCGTTCGCGGCTTTTGCCGCACTCAACGCGAAAGAATGATGTCGTTACCGGTGTCTGTGACCTGTACGCCCAGCAGGTGATGGGCGAGGCGGCTGAATTGTGCGACGTCGTGCATGCCGAAGGTGCCGCCGATTTCGAGCTGCGCGATCTGCGCATCGCGGACGACGATTTTCTTTTGGTTGTAGCGATTGAACTCTGCCGCGGCATCGGCCAGCGTGGTGTAGCGGAAGACCAGTTCGCCGCGGCGCCACGCCATGTCATCGCGCGTGACTTGAGTCGGCTTTCTCGTGACAGAGAGCGTGCCGCCGGAGGCGACTGCCACATCGTCGGGCATCAGCACTGCCGATTGCATGGCGGTGCCGGGGCCTTTTGCATCCAGACGGGCGCTGCCTTCGAAGACGGCGACTTTTAAGTGATCGGCATTGCGGCGGACGAGGAATTTGGTTCCCAGATCCACCACACGGTCGTCGCCGGATTTTACGATGAACAGGCGCTGCGCATTGTGCTTGATGTCGAAATAGGCCTCGCCTTTGACGAGGGTGACGGTTTTGGCACCTTCGCCCCGGCTGACGTGCAGCACTGTGTCGGTGTTGAGTTCGATCTGCGATCCATCGGCCAGCAGCAGACTTTCGCGTTGGCCGATTTCGGTGGCATAGACTGCGTCTTGCGGGACGCTCGGATAGGTGTGAATGGCCCACCAGCCTGCACCTATGGCCAAAACCAGCGCGGCGGCCATTTTGCTGGCGCGGGGCCAGCGGCCGACGGAGAGGAAGCCCTGGGCTTTGGGGCGGTCGAGCGATTTGAGGCGGTTGGCGCGCGTCCACACATCTTCCAGCCTGAGATAGGCCACGACATGGGCGGGCGATTGGGCGAGCCATGTGTCGAAATCTGCCTGATCGGCGGTTGTCCATGCACCGCGTTCGCGCTGTTCCAGCCACCCGGCGGCGGCGGCTTGGGCGGCGTCCGCTTTGGGGAGCGCGGGATGTTCTGCCGGGTTCATGAATGGCCCCTTTGGTCGTCCGCATCGTCGTGAAACAGGGTGGCGAGGGCGGCCATGCCGGCGGCGAGATGTTGGGAGACCGTCGCCTCTGCAATGCCCAGCCGCAGGGCGATTTCCGGGCGCGACATGCCTTGCACTTTGCGCATCACCACAGCCTCTCGCCAGCGTTTGGGCATGCGATCGAGGGCGGCTTGCAGGCGCCGAAGCTCCTGGCGGGCGATGGCGCTTTTGTCCGGCCCCGGCTCATCGGTTGCGAGGCCCAGTTCTTCGAGATCGGCCACCGCTTCGATGGAGACGATCTGCTCACGGCGGATGCGCTCGACCAGGATGTTGCGGGCGACCGCGAAGACAAAAGCCTTGGCATAGACCGGAATTTCGACTTGAGCCGCCGCATAGACACCCACATAAACGTCCTGGCACAGGTCCCGGACATCGCTTTCATTGCGCCAACCGCGGCGCAGGAATTTCAGAAGCAGGTTCTCCAGAGGCAAAACCTCTCGCACAAACCATGCGTTCGCCTTCGACGCAGCCGAGACCATGCCGGTCGGATCAACCTCCGGGCGTTCGCTTGGAATATCCGATGTTTTTGTCATTCCCCCGCAGGCTTCCCCTAGTTCGAGGGCTGAAATGCTTCCTGCATACTTAGTCGACTGGGGAGCCAGAGTTTATGTAGCGGGGGAAAATTTATTTTTGGGAGGGTGTAAAAATGAAAGAGCGGCGGGTTGCCCCGCCGCTCTGGCTTCGTTTTCGGGAGGTGAACGGGTTAGCCGCCGAGGCCGATGCTGACGCTGGCGAAGGGGCCGTAAAAGGCGGAAGTACGGCTGTTGCGCTGGTCGACCCCGCTATCCATGGCGCCGAAGAAGACATCTGCGCGGTAGCCGAAGCTGACTTTGGCGTTGGGATAGCGCATCGAAAGGCCCGCAAAACCGCCGAGATTGGGGACGGTGACGGAGCGGGTGCTGACCCGGCTATCGGCGTTGGTATAGGTCACCACCGGGCCGCCTTTTTCGGCTTTCTTGTAGCGACCATAGGTGTTGTGGGCCGTTGTGGTGCGCTGGCGGCCGAACAGCATGGCTGCGTTGACGCCCCAATCGAAGGCCACACCGCCATCTTCGTTACCACTCAGCGGCGAGGAGCCGGTGAGCGACAGCGATGGGCCGACACCGCGGAAGTTGCGTTCCGCATGGGCTTCGCCTTGATAGTTATGGAAGCCGTGGCCGAAGGCATATTTCCCAAAGGTACTGATAAACCCTTTGGTGATGTAATCCGGTTTCGAGGATAGGCTCACGGTTGAGGTACGGCTGAACTGCGCGTACCGCACGCCCACCGAGGCTACCGAATTGCCGAACAGGCCGAGGCCCACATCCTTGCCGACCATGAAGTCGAGCACGGTGTGGCTTTCTTTATAGTCCGTCCTGACGTCTTCGAACCTGCC
>DATJDE010000396.1:0-3354 GCA_035497595.1 Rhizomicrobium sp.
GTGTCGTCGATCTATCTGCGGCGCGCGGGCAATATGCTCGAACTGTTCGCCACCGAAGGCCTCAACCCCGCAGCGGTGCATCACACAAGGCTGAAGGAGGGCGAGGGGCTGGTCGGCCTTGTCGCCGAAGAAGGCGAGGCCGTGAACCTCAGCGATGCCCATTCGCATCCGCATTTCTCTTACCGGCCTGAAACCGGCGAAGACCCGTTCAAGGCGTTTCTGGGCGTACCCATCGTGCGCGGCGGGCAGGTGTTCGGCGTGCTCACGGTGCAGAACAAGGCCGCCAGGCTCTACGCCGAAGAAGAAGTCGAGGCGATGCAGACCGTCGCCATGGTGCTCGCCGAAGTGGTGGCGCAAGGCGGGCTGTTCGACATCACCGAACTGGATGAGCCCGAACTGCGGGTGGACCGCCCGCTGGTGTTTCATGGCGAAGGCCTGTCCGAAGGCGTCGCCGTGGGCGTTGTGGTGCTGCACGAACCGCGTGTGAAAATCGAGCGGATGATCGCCGAAAATCCGCAGGATGAGTTGGTGCGGCTGGAATCCGCCATCGGGGCGCTGCGCGATTCCGTCGACCTGATGCTCGATTCCAGCGAACTCGACCTGACGGGCGAGGGGCGCGAGGTGATCGAAGCCTATCGCCTGTTCGCCTATGATCAGGGCTGGCGCCAGCGAATGCGCGACGCGATCAATACCGGCCTCACCGCCGAAGCCTCGGTTGAGCGCGTGCAGGACGATATGCGTTTGCGCGTGGCGCGGCTGGGCGATCCGATCCTGCGCGAACGGGCACATGATCTGGACGATCTGGCCCGCCGCCTGCTGCGCCACCTCACCGGCGACGGCGCGCAAAGCGATACAGAATTGCCTGAAAACGCTGTGCTGGTGGCGCGCGCCATGGGCCCTGCCGATCTGGTGGATTACGGGCGCGGGCGGCTGGTTGCCCTGGTGCTGGAAGAAGCTGCCACCACCTCCCATGTCGCCATTGTGGCGCGTTCGCTGAACGTGCCGCTGGTCGGCTCGGCGCAAGGGGTGACCGATGCGGCCCGCACCGGCGATCTCATCGCGGTCGATGGCGATCCGGGCGAAGTCTATCTGCGCCCGCCGCCGAATGTTGTGGCCTCGCTCGAAACCAAACGCGCCTTGCGCGCCAACCGTGTCGCTCAGTTCGCGCAGTTGCGCGACCTGCCCGCGGTTACCAAAGACGGCGTCACCATCCGCTTGATGATGAATGCGGGGCTGATGCTCGACATGCCGCATTTAAGCGAATCCGGCGCCGATGGCGTGGGCCTGTTCCGCACCGAACTGCAATTCATGATCGGCGAGACCATGCCGCGGCTGGCCGATCAGATCGCGTTCTATCGCGCGGTGCTGGATGCGGCGGGCGACAAGCCGGTGGTGTTCCGCACCCTCGATCTCGGCGGTGACAAAGTGCTGCCCTATGCGCGCTGGGAGCGGGAGGAAAATCCCGCGCTTGGCTGGCGGGCGTTGCGCATCGCGCTCGATCGCCCGGCGCTGCTGCGCTACCAGATTCGCGCGCTGCTCACTGCCGCCGAAGGCCAAACCCTGCGGGTGCTGTTGCCGCTGGTCAGTAACGTCGCCGAATTCAATCAGGCCCGCGCCCTGATCGACCGGGAGATGGAACGCTTTCGCCTGCTCAGCCGCCCGCAACCGCGTCAGGTGCTGGTGGGCGCGATGCTCGAAGTGCCGGCGCTGGCCTTCATGCTGCCGCAGATCATGCGCTCGGCCGATTTTGTCTCCATCGGCTCGAACGATCTGTTCCAGTTCGTCTTCGCGGTGGACCGCACCAACCCGCGGGTCGCCCGGCGCTATGACCCGCTCAGCCCGCCTGCGCTCACCCTGATCCGCCTGATTGTGAAAAGCGCGGCCGAGGCGGGTGGGGGCGGGGAACTTTCGCTCTGCGGGGAAATGGCGGGAAAGCCACTGGACGCCATGGCCCTGATCGGGCTGGGCCTGCGCACTTTGTCGATGCAGCCGAGCCAGGTCGGCCCGATCAAGGCGATGATCCGCTCCATGCATGCGGGCGAAGTGACCGAATTTGTCGAGAAGCTCTGTGGCCGGACCGATCATTCCTTGCGCACCCGATTGTCGGCCTATGCCGCCGAACGCGGAATAGTGCTGAAATGAGGTGGAAGTGCGCAGCCGAAGCGGCTATTGCTTCGCCATGACCAAAGTGACGCGTTTTACAGTAGATTCGGAGGCCGGTGGTGATAACCGCCGCCTGCACCTGCGTGAGATTTCCGGCGAAAGCGATGCCCCCTTGGGCACCGTGGGGCAGGATTTGCGGGCCGCACGCCTGCGGCTGGGGGATGACCTGGCCACGGTGTCCGGCGTGCTCAAAATCCGCAAAGACCACCTGGAGGCGCTGGAAGAAGACCGGCTGGAAGCCTTGCCCGGCCGCACCTATGCGGTGGGCTTTGTCCGCTCCTATGCCACCTATCTGGGGCTGGATTCCGGGGAATATCTCGAACGCTACAAGGAAGAGATCGCGGGCCGCACCGAGGGCACGCATCTGTCCACCACCTATATCGACCCGGGTGAACGGCGCCTGCCGCAGGGCTGGCCGCTGATCGCGGTGGCCTTTGCCGCCTTGCTGGTGTTTGGCATTTATCTGCTGGTGAAGGCTGTTACCTCGGAATCGCCGCCTCCCGTGGCCCCTGTCCCGGCCGAAATTGCCGAAGCAGCCCAGCCATCGGCGGAGATTTCTCCCTCGGCAGCCGCACGGCTCGCGCCTGCGCCAGCCCCCGGTGCGGTGACCGCGCCGGTTCCCGCTACAGCGCAAACACCCGCGCCGACCGCCGCGCAAACACCTGCGCCCGCCGATGCCCTGCCGGTGGGCCACGTCTATGGCCAGAACAATGCCGGATCGCGGGTCACGCTGCGCGCCCACAAAGCCGTTTATGTCTCGGTCAAAGGCCCGGATAACACGATTTATATCGGCCGCGTTCTCCAGCCGGGGGATACTTACCGGGTTCCCAACAGGCCCGGCCTCATACTGGGCGCGGCAGATGGCGGAGCCGTGGAACTTTTGGTCGATGGCGCTGGTGTGGGCTCCATAGGGTCTGGTTCCCAGCCTGCCGAAGGCGTATCCCTCGATCCGCAGGCGGTGGCGAACCGCAAGGCCGGAGCTTCAGCAGAATAAGGCGGACATTATGAGTATTCGGGCATATCGCGACATTCATCGGCGTACCTCCCGCAAAATCCGGGTCGGCAGCGTGGAGGTGGGCGGCGATGCCCCCATCAGCGTGCAGACCATGACCAACACGCTGACTTCGGACGCGCGGGCCACGATCAACCAGATCCGCGCCATCGAGGAAGCGGGCGCCGATATCGTGCGCG
>DATJDE010000397.1:0-1649 GCA_035497595.1 Rhizomicrobium sp.
ATGCATGGCGGCAACGGCGTCTCCGATGAATATGGCGTCATCCGCCATGTGTTGAATCTCGAAGCGGTCAACACCTATGAAGGCACACACGACGTCCACGCCCTCATCATGGGCCGCGCCATCACCGGCCTCCAAGCCTTCAGCTAACGCGCACAGCGAGGGGGGCACGAAAATATAAAGAAAGCCAAGCATGAAACTCACCGACCTCCGCGTCCTCGACCTTTCCCAATTCCTCCCCGGCCCGCACCTCACCATGACCATGGCCGATCACGGGGCCGACATCATCATGGTCGAGCCCAAAAACGGCGTAGGCGAGCCGGTGCGCGCCATGGGTGCAAGAATGGCGGATGGCACCGCCGTCTGGTTTCGCAACATCGCACGCGGCAAACGCAGCATCACCCTCGATCTGAAAAACGCCACCGACAAACAGAAATTCCTCGATCTGGCGCGCGATGCCGATGTCATCGTCGAAGCCTTCCGCCCCGGCGTCGTCAAACGCCTCGGCATCGACTACGCCACCATCGCGGCCCTCAACCCGCGCGTGGTCTATTGCAGCATCAGCGCCTTCGGCCAGAACGGCCCCTATCGCGACAAGCCCTCCCACGATCTCGGCGTGCAAGCCCTCGCCGGCACTCTAGATCTGTCGCGCGGCCTCAGTGACGACAAGCCGAACATGCCCAACCTCGTCGCCGCCGACATGGCATCGTCCCTCACCGCCCTCAGCGCCATCCTTATGGCACTTCTGTCGCGCGAGAAAACCGGCAAGGGCGATTACATCGACATCGCGATGTATGACAGCCTGATCGCCTGGACCCCCAACATCACCGGCCCCGTCTTCGCGCAAGATGAAGCTCCCGTGCCGCGCACCATGCGCAACTATGGCGGCCAGGCGATGAACCGCATCTACGAAACGAAAGATGGCCAATACATCGTGCTGGCAGGCTCCGAAGCCAAATTCAGCGAAAACCTGTTGCGCGCGCTGCACCGGCTGGACTTCCTCGACATCGCCAAAGGCGAACCCGGCGAAACGCAAAAACCGCTGCTGGATTTCTTTACCGAAACCTTCAAATCAAAAACCCGCGCTGAATGGGAAACCTTCCTTGCCCCTCTCGACCTCTGCTGGGCACCCGTGCGCAGCCTGAAAGACGGCTTCAACGATCCTCATAGCGCCGCCCGCCAAATGCTGCTGCGCGATAGCAGGGGCAATCCCCACATTGGCCCCGCCATCAAATTCGAAAACGATCCAGCCCAGCCAGGCTTTGAGCTACCGGTTTACGGCACCACAGAACTGGGCTGGAAATAGTTCAAACCGCGCGCTTGGCTTTATCCTTATCATTGCTCCCGCGAATCTCACTGCGGATATGCTCCCACTCCGCATCGCCCAGCGCCGCCAGAGCCGAAAAATTCCCGCCGCTGGAAAGGTGCATCGCCCCATCAATCGCAATCGTCTGCCCGGTGAGATAATCGCACCCATCACCCATCAAAAACACAGCGAGATTGGCAAGCTCCGGCATTTCGCCATTGCGCCCCATGGGAATGGCATTGCGGCTCTCCCCACGCCCCGCCGATTGCGGTGAAAGCCGGTCCCAAGCCCCCTTGGTCGGAAACGGCCCCGGCGCAATCGCATTCAGCCGAATACCATTGGGCCC
>DATJDE010000398.1:0-4865 GCA_035497595.1 Rhizomicrobium sp.
GAAGGTCTTGGTGGTGTGCGGGCGCAGGGCTTTCACCACCATGGGGCCGATGGTGAGGTTGGGCACGAAGTGTCCATCCATCACATCGATGTGAATGAAGTCGGCGCCGGCCTTGTCGATCGCCTCGACCTCGGCGCCGAGACGGGCGAAATCCGCCGACAGAATGGACGGGGAAATGCGGACGGGGTGGACCATGACGCAGATGTGCCGGATTCGCACCCGGCCCGCAAGCGTCCGGACGAAACACCGGATCGCCGTGTCTGCGGGGATTTTTCGCGGCATTCTGGGGTTTTCTGCGGTTGACTGGTGCGTGACCGGGCCTACACTCCGGGCCAACTGATTTCCCCGAAAAAGTGATGAGCAACACACCAGACACACCCGCGCGCGAGCGCCCGCTTTCGCCCTTTACCTCGATCTATCGCTGGCCAGTCACCATGGCCACCTCGATCACCCACCGCATTACCGGCGTCGGCATGGCGCTGGGGCTGATTCTTGTGGCCTGGCTGGTTATCGCCTTGGCCAACGGGCCCGGGGCCTATGAAACCTTCACCGATGCGGCGCAGTCCCCGCTCGGCCGGCTGGTCCTGTTCGGCTTTGCCTGGGCGGTGTCGTTTCACCTGTTCAATGGCATTCGCCATCTGGCCTGGGACATGGGGTTTGGTTTCAAGCTGCCCACCGCGTCCGCTACCGGCATCGGCGTCTATGTTCTTTCCATTCTCGGCGCGATTGGCCTGTTCGTTCTCGCCTATTGCAAAGCGGGGCTGCTATGAGCGTTCGCACACCTTATTCGCGCGTTCAGGGCCTGGGCGCGGCGCGTTCGGGCACCCAGCATTTCTGGCTGCAACGGGCGAGCGCGGTTGCGCTGATCCCGCTGTCGATCTGGTTTGCCTATGCGGCGATCCAACTGGTCGGCCTGTCTTACGAAGAAGCGTTCAGCTTTCTGCATGAACCGTTCAATGCGCTTGCTTTGGCGCTGTTCGTGCTCGCTGCGGCGTATCACATGACGCTCGGCCTTCAGGTGGTGATTGAAGATTATGTCCACACCGAAGGCACCAAGCTTGCCCTCCTTCTGGTGAACAAGGCGTTCGGCTGGATTATCGCCGCCGCATCTGTGTTCGCTATCCTGCGCATTGCACTTTGAGTTGAGATGAAATGACCGCTTATCCGATTACCGACCATACGTTTGACGTTGTTGTTGTTGGCGCAGGCGGCGCAGGCCTTCGCGCCACGCTCGAATGTGCTGCCAACGGCCTTCGTACCGCCTGCATCACCAAAGTCTTTCCCACCCGCAGCCACACCGTTGCGGCGCAAGGCGGTGTTGCCGCCGCGCTGGGCAATATGGGCGAGGACGATTGGCGCTGGCACATGTACGACACTGTCAAAGGGTCGGACTGGCTGGGCGATCAGGATGCGATTGAATATCTCTGCCGCCATGCGCCGGAAGCGGTGTATGAGCTGGAACATTTTGGCGTGCCGTTCTCGCGCACCGAAGAAGGCAAGATCTATCAGCGCGCTTTTGGCGGCATGACCTCGCATTACGGCAAGGGCATTGCCCAGCGCACCTGCGCCGCCGCCGACCGCACCGGCCATGCCATGTTGCACACGCTCTATGGCCAGTGCGTGAAGCATGAGGTGAATTTCTTCATCGAATATGTCGCCCTCGATCTCATCATGGAAGATGGGGCGGTGCGCGGCGTGATGGTGTGGAATTTGGAAGATGGTTCGATCCATCGCTTCCGCGCCCACAAGGTTATTCTGGCAACCGGCGGCTATGGCCGCTCTTATCTCTCCTGCACCGGCGCGCACACCCAGACGGGTGATGGCAATGCCATGGTGCTGCGTGCGGGCCTGCCCTTGCAGGATATGGAGTTCGTACAATTCCACCCCACCGGCATTTTTGGCGCGGGCGTGCTGATCACCGAAGGCGTGCGCGGCGAAGGCGGCTATCTCACCAATTCCGAAGGCGAGCGCTTTATGGAGCGTTATGCGCCGAGCGCCAAAGACCTTGCCTCGCGCGACGTGGTGAGCCGGGCGATGACGATTGAAATTCGCGAAGGGCGCGGTGTTGGGCCGAACAAAGACCATATCCACCTGCATCTTTCGCATCTCGATCCGAAGATCATTCACGAACGCCTGCCCGGCATTTCAGAAAGCGCGCGCATCTTTGCGGGCGTGGACGTAACCAAGGAACCGATTCCGGTTCTGCCGACCGTGCATTACAATATGGGCGGCATCCCCTGCCTTTATACCGGCGAAGCGGTGACGTTGAAGGATGGCAATCCCGATACCATAGTCCCCGGCCTGATGGCGGTGGGAGAAGCGGCGTGCGTTTCAGTGCATGGCGCCAACCGTTTGGGCTCCAACTCGCTGATCGACCTTGTGGTGTTTGGCCGTGCGGCCGGTATTCAAGCCGCCAAGACCATCACTCCCGGCGAACGCCATGCCAACCTGCCCAAAGACGCAGGCGACTCTGCGCTCGCGCGGCTGGACAAATTCCGCTACGCCAAGGGCAACACCTCGACTGCGCAAATCCGCCTGGCCATGCAGCGCGCGATGCAGGAAGACGCAGCCGTCTTCCGCACCGGCACGACGCTCGAAGAAGGGCGCAAGCGGATCGATGCGATCTACCAGACACTGGGCGATGTTTCGGTGGCAGACCGTTCGCTGATCTGGAACAGCGATCTGGTGGAAACGCTGGAATTGGAAAACCTGTTGCAGTTGGCGGTGGTGACAATCACCGGCGCGGTGACACGCGAGGAATCGCGCGGCGCCCATGCGCGCGAGGATTTCCCCAATCGCGACGACGTGAACTGGATGAAGCACACCCTCGCCTGGCTCACCCCGGAAACAGGGGGCGTCAAGCTGGATTACCGCCCCGTGCACACCTTCACGCTGACCGATGAAGTGCAATATATCGAACCCAAGGCGCGTGTGTACTGAGTGTTTTTGGGGGCCTGTTCAGGCTTTGCCAACCAATCTGCGAAGCGGCGCCGTTCAGGCGCCGTTTTCATATTATGTTGGCAGCGCGCCGGTGCCATGCTGCGGAACGTATGACCACGTTGCGCGTTTTTGAAGGATTGGCGTTGTCGGCACCCTGCCCCATTTCGGCCCAATTCCGTTCAGAACAGGTTCAGTGGATGACCGACAGACTGCATTTCATCGCTATACGGCGCGCGCTGCACGCCGGGGCAAAGAGGAGATTGATATGAAGCATAGCAAAGTATTTGTCGCGACGATGCTGCTGGCATTTGGCGTGACCACGGCCGGAGCGATGGCGCAGCCCTATGGCGGGCGTTACAACGACAACCGCTATGACCGCCGCCACTACAGCTGGGACCAGGACTGCCAGCAGAAGCGCAATGATGGCGGCACCACAGGCGCCGTTATCGGCGCCATCGCGGGTGGCCTGCTTGGCGCAGGCGTGAGCAACGGCAATGCGGGTGCTGCCATCGGCGGTGTCATCATTGGCGGCATCGCGGGCAACGCGATCGGGCGTGACGTGGATTGCAACGATCGTCGCTATGCCATCCGCGCGTATGACGACGGTTTCAACGGCCCGGTTGGCCGCAGCTATGATTGGCGCGGCAATGGCGGCTACGGCACATTCATTCCGGTGCGCGAATATCGCAGCCGTGGCATGAAATGCCGTACCTTCAAGACCACGACCTATCGTCATGGTGAGCGTTTTGTCCGTGAAGGCCGTGCCTGCCGCGAACGTGACGGCAACTGGCATACATACTAAAGTCTGGCGGCCTTAACGTCAGCTTGTTTGGCAGAACCGGATTCCAACAGTATGGAATCCGGTTCTTGCCGTTTTAAGGATGGATTTGAAGTTGGACAGTGCCGCCGCATCCGGCCCCGTTGACGGGACATGGCGTGATCTGCTGCGGGCGGATCGTGTCGCGCGGTTGGCGCTGATCTGTCTGGGTATCTGGCTCAATGCCGCCGATGCGCTGGTCACCGCCACCGCCATGCCCAGCATCGTGCGCGATATTGGCGGCTATGCCTATTTCGCCTGGCCTGTAGCCACCTATCTACTGGGGGCGATTGTGGGCGGGGCGAGCGCGGGTCGTCTCACCGAACGCGGCGGGCTGCGCTGGGCGCTATCGCTGTCGTCCGGGCTCTATCTCATCGGCTGCGTGGTCAGCGCCATCGCGCCGGGCATTGCGCTGTTTCTGGCGGGCCGGGTGTTGCAGGGCGTGGGCGCGGGGCTGATTGTCGGGGCCTGTTACGTCGCCATGGGTGTGTTGTTTCCCAAGGAGTTGTGGCGCCGGGTACTGGGCGCGATTTCCGGCGTGTGGGGCATCGCGACATTGCTCGGCCCGTTGCTGGGCGGGCTGTTTTCAGAACATGCCCATTGGCGCTGGCTGTTCTGGATGTTTGCCGCACAAGCGTTGGTGTTTGCGTTTGCCGCGCTGAAACTTGTTCCGGCGCATGTGGCCGATACGGTGCGCGCGCGTGTGCCGGTGCGGACATTGCTCATTCTCGGCACGGCGATTTTGGGTTTTATGATCGCAGGCGTCACCACCTCCAGCCTGATTGCCGCTGTCGCTATCGTGCTCGGTGTTGTGCTGTTCGCGGCTGCCTTGCGGGCGGATGCGGCGGCGCCCGTGCGGCTGTTTCCGCGCCAGGTCGCGGATCTGCGGCACGATGCGGGGCGCGGATATGTGGCGCTGTTCATGTTCTGCGCAGGCGCGGTGGGCTTTGGCGTTTATGGCGCGGTCATTCTTCAAACGCTTACGATCTCTCGCCGCTTGAAGCCGGTTACGTGGTGGGCGCCGAAGCAATGGGCTGGACGGTCGCGGCGCTGATTGTGGGTGAATTTTCGCAAGCCCGGGAACAGGTTTGCATCCGCGCTGGTGCAC
>DATJDE010000399.1:0-2841 GCA_035497595.1 Rhizomicrobium sp.
CGCAAGGGCTTTGCTCTACCACTTTCCAGAACCACGCGGCATACGGTTACCATGATCTTAACCTGTCCCAATTGCGCCACCCGTTACGAGGCCGATGCGGCCAAATTCCTGCCCGCAGGCCGCAAGGTGCGCTGTGCAAAATGCGCCCATACCTGGCACCAGCCCGCCCCGGGCGAGGGGGCGCCCGAAACGGGGCTGGCGCCTGAGCCACCAGTATCACTGCCTGACGCGGAGCCCACTGCGGCCCCCGCAATAGCTGCCGAACCTGTGGTGGCGGCACCAGCGATGCGGGAGGCCCTGCCGCCTGTTGCTGAGGACACAGCGGCCACCCTTGCCGCGCTCAACCGCTGGCGCATCGGCGCGCTGTCGGGCTGGGCGGCTTTGCTGGCGGTGGTGGCGCTGCTCGGCGTCGTTGTGGTGGAGGCCCGCACCGAAATCGCCGCGCTGTGGCCCAAAACGGCGACCTTTTATCGTGCGGTGGGCCTGGATGTGAACACCGTGGGGCTGGAGTTTCAGGACGTCAGCTATCGCGTCACCAGCGAAGACGATCAGCCGATCCTGCATCTCAAAGGGCGCGTCCACAACTTCACCAAAAAGGAATTGGCCGTCCCGCAGATTCACGCAAGCCTCACCGATGATGCGCGCCGCGAACTCTACGACTGGAAAATCGATCCGTCGGTGCGCAATCTCAAGCCGGGCGCCAGCACTACATTCTCTGCCCGTCTGCCCAGCCCGCCTGCGGGTGCGCGCCATGTCGATCTGAAATTCGTCAAAGGATAAGTCCGTGCCAACAGGCCACCAGATACTGGTCAGCGAAACCGACATCTTCCAGCGCATGGCGGTTCTGGCGGACGAAATTGTCGCCAGCCCGTCGCCGCCTGAAATGGCGGCGGTCGTTCTGGTGGGCGGATTTGTCTTTGCCGCCGATCTGTTGCGCGCGCTGGCGCGCCGCGGGCTTGATCTTCCGACGGAATTTTTCTGGCTGCGCTCTTATGCGGGCAACCGCGAAAGCGCGCGCGACGTCTCGGTGATGATCGGCCCCAGCGCGCGGGTGCGCGGCCGCAATGTTCTGGTGCTCGACGGCGTTCTGGATCGCGGCCGCACGCTCGCCAAAGCAGGCGATCTGTTGCGCGAACAGGGCGCCCAATCGGTCTCCACCGCCGTGATGGTGGATCGCGCGCGGCAGGACGCCGAACTGCGCCCCGATTTTGCCGCCTTCACAGGGCTCGAAGGTTTCCTGATCGGCTACGGCATGGACGACGCAGGCCACCATCGTGGCCTGCCTTACATTGCGCGCGTGGATTGAAGAAACTCACGCGCCCTAAAACTCCTTCAGCAGCCGATCAATATAATCCAGCTCCTGCTGCGGCCGTCCGCGCTCGGCGGCTCTGCGGCGCAATTCTTTCAAAATCGAGCGGGCGCGTTCCAGTGTCATCTGGTCCGGCACTTTGACGTTGTTGCCGGGTCCGGCGCTGTTGCCCTGTTCGCGGCCCAGCGGGTCTTCCTGGCCCTGCCGCCCCGGTTGGCCCGAACGGTTGAGCATCGCTTTGGCGAGTTGATCGGCGCCGCTGCGCATCGCATCCAGCGCCGCTTTCTGGTTGGTGGAGGCGCCGTCCATGTCCTTGCCTGAAAGCTCGCTTTGGGCGCGGCCCATGGCAGTTCCGGCGCGGCCCAGATTGTCCGGCCCCGGTTTCTGTGCACCAAGACCTTTTTCAATCTCTTTCAAGGCCTCGCGCAATTCGCCCTGCTTTTGCGCCAGCCCCTTTTCGCCGCCATCTTTTGGATCGCCCACGCCTTCCTGATGGCGCAGTGTTTTGTCGAGCAATGCGCGCTGGCGGCCCATCAGATCGCCGAGTTTGCCGATCGCCTCATTCGCGGCCTTGTCTTCGGCCGATTGGCCTTGTCCGCCGTTGCCCGCGCCCGCCGTCATCTGCATGTTTTCGAGCATGGATTGCAGCATCGCCAGCATCTGCGCCGCTTGTTCGCGCGCGCCGGTCTGCGAGAGCTGTTCTATCGCTTTGAGCAGCGTTTCGAGGTCGGACTGGCTGAGCATTTTGGTGCCGGGTGGAATCTGGCCGCTGCCGGGTTGTGCGTTCTGTGCCATGAACCGCATGTAGCGTTGCAACGCATCGCGATAGCGCTGCAGCAGCGCGTCAATCTCATCCTGCGGTGCACCGCGCGCAAAGGCTTCGTTCAGCGCCTGTTGCAGACGGCGCAGTTCGACGGCGGCCAGTTGCAGACCGCCTTGTTCAAGCGCCAGCGCGGTCTGCCACAACAGATCGTCGGCACGCTGAAATTGTTCCGGGCGGCTTGCCGTTTTGGTTGCCCAGCGCGCTGAGCGGATGGTGAGATAGACGCCCATTTTAGTCTGATAGAATTTATCCGGTGCGGCGGTGAGCGCGTCCAGTGCATCGGCTACCTGGTCCTGCACTTTGTCCTGCCCAGCGGCCAATATCTGACGCTGTTCAATCAGCGCCCGTGCCAGCGCATTGGTGAAAACACGCGCAGGCAGTTTGAACCGTGCCGGTTTGGAGGCTCCCTCATGGCCCGCCGCATCGCGCGCCAACAGCACAATATCCACCTCCATTCCCGCATAGGGATGATCGGTCAGATCGCGGAACACTGTCTGGCTGAGTGTTTTTGCAGAGGTGTCTGTCAGTGCCAGATCGATTTCCAGCGGTTTTGCCTTGCGTCCCACCGGGGTAATGCGCGCCCGCACTGCCACGACGCCGTAATCATCGCCCGCCGTGAACGACAGTTTGAGCGCGTTTTGCGGCGTCTTTTCCGGCTTGTGCGCAAAGGCGATGACCGGCGGCAGGTCGGGCACAATCCTCACCTGCC
>DATJDE010000400.1:0-6099 GCA_035497595.1 Rhizomicrobium sp.
CCACATCCAACAGATCGTTAATCATGCTCAACAGGTGCCGCGCGCTGCCGCGCACCGTTTGCAGTTGCTTCTCCTGGTCGCTGGTCAGCGGCCCGGGCAGCCGCATCAGCAGCGTGCCGGTGAAGCCGATGATGGCATTCAGCGGTGTGCGCAACTCATGGCTCATATTGGCAAGAAATGCGGATTTGGCGCGGCTTGCTTGTTCGGCGGTATCGCGCGCCGCACGCATTTCCAGCTCCTGAGCTTTGCGTTCTGAAATGTCGCGCAGAACCGCGATGGTGTTGAGGTATTGGCCCGTCACATCGTCATAGACACCGCGGATCGTCACTTCGAGCCAGACATAATGCCCCTTGCGATGAAGCAGGCGGTAGCAAACCGTGACGGTCTCGTTCTTCGGCGGACGTGAGCGTACCTTGTTCGCTTCTTCCGCATCGGAAGGGTGCACAAAATTCAAGAACTTGCTTTCCTCGATTTCATGTCCGCTGCGTCCGGTAATGCGTTCCAGCGCACTCGAGGTAAATACAATGCGCCCACCTGGCGCATAGAGAAGAATCGCGTCCGATGCCTCTTCGGCCATCAGCCGGTAGCGGCGCTCTGCGCGTTGGCGCGCGGTTTCGGCCAGAACTTCCTTGGTGACATCGTGGCAAACGCCCAGAATTGCGACAACTTTTCCGTCGTCCCCCAATTCAAGTTCGCCATGGGTATCAACAATCTTGATCGGGCCGAAACGCTCCAGCGAATGGGTGCGGTAATAGAAAGGTGATCTGTTATGGATTGCGGCTCGCTGCGCCGCTTTCACTTTCTCGCGATCTTCCGCGACGATGTGGTCGAGCAACCATTCGCCATCGGGCGCGACCTCTTCGGGATTTATGCCCAGCAACCGGTACATGCCGGGTGACCATTCGGACGATTGCGTGACGAGGTCGTGACGCCAATAGCCGAAATTAGCTGCCCGTTCGGCCAGTGCAAATTGCGTCCGCTCACGCCGGAGCAGTTCCCCCTCGGAGGAATACTCCGTGCAGTGCTCTATGTTTGTCTTGATTTTTGCCGACAACACGATTCCGCCCCCCGGCGTTGCAACTTGGCCCGAGGGGGGAACTCTATCGTACAGCTGCTAAACAAAGCCTTGCATAGAACCCTTCTGGTTGCATCGGCTGGTTAACATGTGGTTACCGCGTGTTGTGGATCAGCCGTCTGCACCCGCCAGTTTGGCGAAATGCCAGGCGCGTTCCGCCAGCGGCCGCACGGCGCTCGCATTGGCGGCGGCATTGGCGTTGGACGCCGTGCCGTCCCGCACCCGCCCCACAATGCCTTGCAGGATGCCAGCGAGTTTGAAGAAATTATACGCCGCATAATAATTCATGTTCGGCGCTTCATCGCGGCCCGTGCGGCGGCAATACATCGCCGCGTACTGGTCGATATCCGGAATGTTGAGCGCCTTCAGGTCCGAGCCCAGAAGCGTCGCGGTGCCTGCGCTCTGGCCACCTTGCGGCATCTGCCATTGCATCAGGTGATAGGTGAAATCCGCCAGCGGGTCGCCAATGGTCGACAATTCCCAGTCGAGCACCGCAATCACTTTCGGCTCAGTCGGGTGCAGGATCATGTTGTCCAGCCGATAGTCACCATGCACCACGCAAGACCGTTCGCCCGGCGGCAGATGCGCGGGCAACCAGTCGATCAACTTGTTCATCTCCGGAACGGTTTCTGTTTCCGACAGTTGATACTGCTTGGTCCAGCGCGAAATCTGGCGCGCGATATAATTTCCCGGCTTGCCGAACGTTTCCAGCCCGATCTTCACGTAATCAAGGTTGTGCAGACGCGCGAGCGTTTCGTTCATCGCATCGTAAATCGCCCAGCGTTCCTTCGGCTCCATACCCGGCAAGGTGCCGTCCCACAGAATGCGCCCCTCAACACAATCCATCACATAGAACATCGTGCCGATAATGCTTTCGTCCTCGCACAGCACATAGGGCTTGGCCACCGGAAAGCCGGTCGGGTGCAGCGCCGAAATCACCTTGAATTCACGGTCCACCGCATGGGCTGATGGCAGTAGTTTGCCCGGTGGCTTGCGCCGCATCACATAGGTGCGGTTGGGCGTGACAAGTTGATAGGTCGGGTTCGATTGTCCGCCCTTGAACTGGCGAACTTCCAGCGGGCGCTGAAAATCATCGATTTTCGACTCCAGATAGTCTTCCAGCTTCTTGATGTCGAAACGGTGGGCTTCGGTCACATCCTTTGTGCCCGAAAATGCCTCCTGCCGGTCGAGAACCGGTTCTGTCATGTTCAGCGTCCTCAATAGTGGTGCCCTATTTGAGACGGCATTTGCCGCCGGGGCAAGCCTTTAGCCCTGCTCGCGCAAGACCGCGCGCCAGCCGATATCGCGGCGGCAAAACCCATCTGGCCAGTCTATCCGGTCGATGGCCTGATAAGCGCGGGCCTGCGCCTCGCCAACCGAGTGGCCAATGGCGGAAACGTTCAGCACCCGTCCGCCGGTTGCAATCAGTTTGCCGTCTTTCTCTTCGGTTCCCGCGTGGAAAATCTGCACGCCCTCGGTTTTTCCGGCCGTTTCAAGCCCGCGAATTTCACTGCCCTTGTCATAGGGGCCGGGATAGCCGTTCGCCGCCATCACCACGGTCAGCGCCGCCTCGTCGCGCCAGCGCAAGTCGAGATGGTGCAACTGCTTGTCACGCGCCGCGATCAGCGCAGGCGCAATGTCCGATTTCAGCCGCAGCATCAGCACCTGACATTCGGGGTCGCCAAAGCGGCAATTATATTCGATCAGTTTTGGCCCATCGCGTGTAATCATCAGCCCGGCGAACAACACACCCATATAGGGCGTGCCGCGTGCCGCCATGGCCGCCACCGTCGGGCGGATAATCCGCTCCATGGTCTGTTCGATGATGTCGTCCGTCAGCACCGGGGCGGGGGAGTATGCGCCCATGCCGCCCGTGTTCGGCCCCTTGTCGCCATCGAACACGCGTTTGTGATCCTGCGCGCCCGCCAGCGGCAAAACATGTTCGCCATCGGTCAGCGCAAAGAAGCTGGCTTCCTCGCCGTCCATAAATTCTTCGACGACGATCTCCGCCCCCGCATCACCAAAGCCGCCCTCGAACATGGACTCGATTGCGCGGTCCGCCTCTTCCCGCGTTTCGGGGATCAGCACGCCTTTGCCCGCGGCCAAGCCGTCCGCCTTGATCACCACAGGCAGGCCAAGGGTCGCGGCGAACGCCTTAGCCGGGCCGGGCGCGGTGAAGCGCCGATAGGCGGCGGTCGGAATCCCATATTCGGCGCAAAGGTCTTTGACAAAGCCCTTGGAGCCTTCAAGCACGGCACCCGCCTTGCTTGGCCCCAGCGCCTTGATGCCCGCCGCCTCCAGCCGGTCCCAAAGCCCGGCGACCAGCGGAATTTCCGGCCCGACGACCACAAAATCGATGGCCTTGTCCTTGGCGAAAGCGATCAGCCCGTCAAAATCCATCACCCCAAGCGGCACACATTCGGCCACTTGCGCGATTCCGGCATTACCCGGCGCGCAGTAAAGTTTGGAGACAATGGGGCTCGCCGCCAGTGCCCAGGCCAGCGCATGTTCCCGGCCGCCGGAGCCGATCAGAAGGAAGTTCATGGGCGCGAACTTCCTCAACGCAGGCGTCAGTTTCAAGCGGCAAACCGCGCAAAACCGACTATCATCTGTGAATCATGTCAGAACCAGCACCCCAAGGGGCGTCCCCCCGCGCCAATCTGCCCGAATTCAGCGTCAGCGAGATCGCAGGCGCCCTCAAGCGCGTGGTGGAGGACAGCTTCCCCTTCGTCCGCATCCGGGGCGAAATCAGCGGTTTGAAGTTCCATTCCTCCGGCCACGTCTATTTCGACCTGAAAGACGACAAGGCCGTGCTGAACGCCGTCATCTGGCGCGGCACCGCCCAGAAGCTGAAACTGAAGCCGGAACAGGGGCTGGAGGTGGTCTGCACGGGCCGCATTTCCACCTATCCCGGCTCGTCGCGCTATCAGCTCATCGTCGAGCAGGTCGAACTGGCCGGGCTCGGCGCACTGATGGCGATGCTGGAGGAGCGCAAAAAACGGCTGGCCGCCGAGGGCCTGTTCGCCGCCGAACGCAAAAAGCCGCTGCCCTATCTGCCCGGCGTCATCGGCGTCATCACCTCGCCCACAGGCGCGGTCATTCGCGACATCATGCACCGCCTGAACGACCGTTTCCCCCGCCGCGTGCTGCTGTGGGCCGTGCCGGTGCAAGGCGAACGCGCGGCCGCAGAGGTGGCAGGCGCCATCCGCGGTTTCAACGCGCTGAAAGAGGGCGGCCCACTGCCCATTCCCGATCTTCTGATCGTGGCGCGCGGTGGCGGCTCGATCGAAGACTTGATGGCCTTCAACGAAGAAGTGGTGGTGCGCGCCGTTGCCGATAGCCGCATCCCGCTGATTTCCGCAGTCGGCCACGAAACCGATACCACGCTGATTGATCTGGTGGCCGACCGCCGTGCGCCAACCCCCACAGCCGCCGCCGAAATGGCCGTGCCGGTGCGCGCCGATCTGGTGTCGCAGGTGATGGAGTTTGATCGCCGCGCCTTACGCGCCGCCGCGCGCATCCAGTCGGAGCGGCAACACAAACTCACCAGCCTTGCCCGTCTCTTACCGCGCGCCGAACAATTGTTCGCCCAGCCGCGTCAGCGTTTCGATGTCGCGAGCGAGCGCCTCAGCAATGCGTTGCGCCAGAACCTGCACGCCCATCGCACGCACTTCCTGAAGACAGCAGCACTGCTGCGCCCGCGCCCCATTTTGCGCCATGTCGAAGTCAGCCTGCAGCGCACCGATGTTCTGGGCCAGCGCCTCACCCAGGCCCATCGCGGCCATTTGACGGCAGGCCGCAAACGGTTTGAAAGCCTTGCCCGCATCCTCGAAAGCGTAAGCTACAGGGCCGTGTTGTCGCGCGGCTTCGCGCTGGTGCGGGGGGAGGATGGTGGGCTCAAGCGCGCCGCCGCCGCCATCCGCCCCGGAGAGCGGCTGCACCTCGCCTTTGCCGATGGCCAACGCAGCGCCTTGGCCGAAGGGACGCCCACAGCCCCCAGGCCCAAAAAGCCCACGCCCCAAACCGGTAACCAGGGCAGCCTGCTTTAGCTTGGCGCGCCCCGCAGCATGACGTAAAAGGCCCTATGAACAAGATGGATCGCGATCTCAAACCTGATGGGCTGGCCCAGCTCGAATATCTGGATGGCGAGTACCGGGTCATCCGCCCGGGCGCCTATGTCGTCTGCGCAGTGACCGGGGTGTCCATCCCGATCGAGGCGCTACGCTATTGGAGTGTAGACTTGCAGGAAGCCTATGCGACACCGGATGCCGCGCTGAAACGGTTTCAGGAAACGGGGCACACCCCCAAATGATTCCCCGCCGGGGATTTCTCGCCACTGCTCTGTCCTTCGCCGCGTTGCCCTTGTTGAAGGCGCGCGCCGACGAACAGCGCCTGACGCTCAACGGCTCCCTGGAACAAGGCAGTCTGGTCATTGGTAAAACCAATCCGGAAGCGCACATCGCCCTGGATGGCCAAGCGCTGCAAATTTCGGAGCGCGGATATTTCGCGTTCCCCATTACCTATGACCGCACATCGGCCCTCCAGCTCGATGTCTCCTATCCCGATGGCGGCGTCCTGATGCAGGACGTGGTGCCGGTGATCCGCAAATTCGAGGTGCAGGCCATTACCGGCCTGCCGCCAGACGAAGTGACCCCGCCCGAAGCCCTGCTGGCCCGCATCGCCGCCGAAAAGGCGAAGATCGGCGAAGCGCGCAAAATCCTGACATTGGCGGATTGGTATGCCGATGGCTTCGACTGGCCTGTCCCAGGCATCGTTTCGGGTGCCTTCGGTAACCAGCGCATCCTGAACGGCGTGCCCAAGCAACCACATTTCGGCGTAGACATCGCGGCAAAGGAAGGCACACCGATCCACGCCCCCGCCGAAGGCAATGTAATTCTTGCCGAGCCGGACTTCTTCTACGACGGCGGTATCACCATTCTCGATCACGGCCACGGCGTCGCCACCACCTATCTGCATCAAAGCAAGATAGACGTTGCAGTCGGCGCCCATGTCGCGCGCGGAGA
>DATJDE010000401.1:0-3603 GCA_035497595.1 Rhizomicrobium sp.
GCCGCCCATCACATCAAAATGGGCCGCGCGCTCAGCGCCTTGCGCGATGAAGACGTGTTGGTGATGGGCAGCGGCGGCTTCGTCCACAATCTGCGCCTGCTCGATCGCGGCGGAATGAATGCACCAGAACCGGAATGGTGCCAGGCTTTCTCAAACTGGATGGACGGCGCCCTCAACGAGCGGCGCGAAAAAGATCTGGAAAATTACCGTTCCCTCGCGCCCCATGCCGTGATGGCCCAGCCGGAAGAAGAACATTTCATGCCGCTCTTCGTCGCCTATGGCGCGGGCGGCACAACGACCCGAAGGCTGCACAAAAGCACAACCTTCGGATCGCTGAGAATGGATGCTTACAGTTTCAGTTAAGCTGCAACATCAAGGGCCGCTACATCCGCCGCCACGCCATCCAGCGTCGCCGCCACCGCATGAACAACAGAGGCAATGCGCACCGCCGCCTGAATCTGCTCCGCCGTGACGCCATGCTCGCGCAGCACCTTCTCATGGGAGTCGATGCACATGCCGCAGCCATTGATCGCGGACACCGCAATCGACCACAATTCGAAATCCGCTTTCTCAACGCCCGGTTTGGCGAGCGCATTCATCCGCAGCTTGGCCGGAAACGTCTTGTAATCGGGCGCAGATGCCAGATGCACAAAACGATAATAGATATTGTTCATCGCCATGATGGAGGCCGCCGCATGGGCCGCCTCAAGCGCCTCTTTGGAAAGCCTGGGCGCAAATTCGGCCATGATCGCTTGCGTCGTCTCAGCATTGCGGCTGGCAAGGGCCGAGACGATAAACGTCCCCGCCCGCTGCTGCTCGCTGAGCGAGGCTTCACTCGCCAGCGAAGACAGGTTCAACCGCAAATCCTTGGCATAGTCCGGCAAGCGGTTTTTCAAAACATCGAGTGACATGGGTAAAATCCTTCAAAAAAGTGCTCTCGCAGCGCTGGGGAGGGGCGTCCTGCACCGCGAGAGCGTGCGGCAGATTTAGGCGGCGGGTTTCAAAACCTCATCGCCCTTCTGCCAGTTACAGGGGCACAGTTCGTCGGTCTGCAACGCATCCAGAACGCGCAAAACTTCTTGCGGGTTACGGCCGACATCCAGATCGGTCACATAGACAAAGCGGATGATCCCTTCCGGATCGACGATATAGGTCGCCCGCTGCGCCACACCGGCCGTCTGGTCGAGAATGCCAAGCGCACCCGTCAGCTCACGCTTGATATCGCTGAGCATCGGGAACGGCAGCTCCTTCAGATCGGCATGGTTCTGCCGCCAGGCAAGGTGGACGAAATCACTGTCGGTCGAGGCGCCATACACAACCGCGTCCCGGTCATTGAAATCGCCATTGAGCTTGCCAAACGCCGCAATCTCGGTCGGGCAGACAAAGGTAAAATCCTTCGGCCAGAAGAAAACGATCTTCCACTTTCCGGCATCGGTCTGGTTGTCGAAGTCGCGAAACGCGGTCTTCGGGTCGGCCGAAACAACGCCAGTCAGGGCAAATTCGGGGAATTGGTCACCAATACGCAGCATGTTCGAAGTCCTTCTCTCTCGTGAATTTCTGAGTATGAGTTTTAGAACCATTACAAACTAAGTCAAGCAAAAGAGCTGCGACATTTGCGAATTATTCTCACCCTAATCTAATTGTAGGAATTATAGCTCAAATAGGATTGACAGCGTAACGCTGCTCCGCTACGATCTGCGCCTCCTCGAAATTCCGTCTAAAACCGCGTGGCACTTGAAGTCCGGGTTCCTCCCCGGTTATTTCAGCGCCCCCGCGAAGGAGAACCTATGGCCGGTCATTCCCAATACAAGAACATCATGCATCGCAAAGGCCGCCAGGATAAGGAGCGGTCAAAGCTCTTCTCCAAGCTCGCCCGCGAAATCACCGTCTCGTCCAAACTGGGCATGCCCGACCCGCAATATAATCCGCGCCTGCGCGCCGCGATCATCGCCGCCAAAGCCGAATCCATGCCCAAGGACAATATCGAGCGCGCCATCAAAAAGGGGCAGGGCGGGGATGCGGAGAATTACGACGAGGTGCGTTATGAAGGCTATGGCCCCGGCGGCACGGCGCTGATCGTCGAAGCCCTCACCGACAACCGCAACCGCACAGCGGGCGATGTGCGCGCCGCCTTCTCAAAATTCGGTGGTGCGCTGGGCGAAACCAATTCCGTCGCCTTCATGTTCAACCGCGTCGGCAGCCTGATCTATCCCAAGGCCAAAGGCAGCGATGACGCCATGCTCGATCTGGCCATCGACGCCGGTGCCGATGAATGCATCTCCAGCGAAGACGCCCATGAATTTCTGACCAGTGTGGAAGATTTCGGCGCCGTGCGCGATGCGCTGGAAGCAAAACTCGGCCCGGCAGACGCCGCCAAAATCGTCTTCCGCCCGCAAAACATGGTCGCGGTGAAAGACGAAGTCGGCGAAACGCTGATCAAACTGCTCGACGTGCTGGACGATCACGACGATATCCAGACCATCTACGGCAATTACGAACTCTCAGACGCCCTGCTGGCCAAACTCGGCTGATCAGGCAGGTTTCTTTTCACTGTCGAGCATCACCATCTGCGCGGGCACATAACGCTCGCCTTTAATGGCGTCCGCCGGCACGGCCCGTTCAATCGCGGCCAGCTCGTCGGCGCTTAAAACAACATCCAGCGCCCCCAGCGCTTCCTTCAACCGCGCCCGCGTGCGCGCGCCAATCAACGGCACAATGTCCTCGCCGCGCGCCAGTGCCCAGGCAATGGCCAGTTGCGCCACAGAAATGCCCCGGCCCTTCGCCACAGCGGCAAGCGCCTCCACAAGGCCAAGATTATGTTTGAGATTATCCCCCGTGAAGCGCGGCAAATGCCCGACCATGGGCGAGGCAAACCTGCCTTCCACCGCCGCCGTGCTGATCAACCCGCGCGACAGCACGCCATACGCGGTCACGCCCACGCCGCGCTCGCGCAGGCGCGGCAGAATATGATCCTCGATCCCGCGCGTGACGACGCCATATTCAATCTGCAAATCGCACACCGGCGTCACCGCATCGGCCTTTGCCACCGTCTCCGCCGACATTTCGCTCAAAGCGAGATGGCGCACATAGCCTTCCTTGATGAGGTCCTTGATCGTCCCCGCCACATCTTCAATCGGCACCGAAGGGTCGAGCCGGGCAGGGCGATAAATATCAATATAATCGGTCTTCAGCCGCTTCAGCGAATAGCTGAGAAAATTGCGAATAGCCTGGGGGCGCAAATCAAAGCCGATAAAAGCCCCATCAGGTGCCCGCATCCCGCCAAACTTCACACTGAGAATCGCTTTGTCCCGTTTGCCCCCTTCGAGGGCGCGGGCAATCAGCATCTCATTATGCCCCATGCCATAAAAATCGCCGGTATCGAGCAGATTGATCCCCGCATCCAGCGCCGCCGCGATGGTGGCCACGCTCTCGCCCTCATCCGCCGCGCCATAAAAGTCCGACATGCCCATGCAGCCGAGCCCGATGCGCGAAACAACGGGGCCCTGTCGGCCCAAAGCATGTGTTTTCATGGTAGCGTGTCCTGTCGGTGTTTCAGGCCGCCATGCTGTTGCGTAGCAGGCCTTGCCGCAATGCAATTTTTTC
>DATJDE010000402.1:0-4628 GCA_035497595.1 Rhizomicrobium sp.
GAGCTTTGATGCAGCGTGGTCCACCAGCGCACGGAAAATTCGATGATCGGCAGATTGACTGCGCCCACCAGCGCCAGAATAGCGGTGGCGCGAGCGGCGCGTGTTTCATCTTCAATCGCGTTCCACAATGCGATGTAGCCGAGATAGACCAGAAACAGAATGAGGAACGAGGTCAGCCGCCCATCCCACACCCACCAGGTGCCCCACATCGGCTTGCCCCAGAGCGAACCGGTGATGAGCGCAAGCCCGGTGAACAGCGCGCCCAGCGGGGCGGCGGTTTTGGCCGCGACATCGGCCAGCGGGTGGCGATAGATAAAGCCGACGGCCGCCGAAAAGGCGAGCAGGCCATAAGCCATCATCCCCACCCAGGCGGCGGGAACGTGGAGGAACATCAGCCGCACGGTATCGCCCTGCTGATAATCGGGCGGGGCGGTAAAGCCGAGATAGAGGCCCACGCCAAACAGAAGCGCGGTCGCGCCGCCGAGCCATGGCAGGGCCACGCCGCTCAGATCCATAAACCGTTTGGGGTTGGCATATCGGAGCATCAGCGGGCTCTAGGGGTTTAGAACTGGGGCGGCAAGCATGAGCCTCAGCCTGCGAGGTTGAGCCGCACGCCCGCCGCGGCAGCAAACGGGGCAAGACAAACGGCCAACAGCGAAAAAGCGGCCAAAAGCCCCAGCGCCCCATTGGGCATGCCATCGAGCGCCGCCAACACCACACCGGCCCCAAAAATGACGGCGGGGGCAAGCAGCGGCAGCACGATCAGCGGCAGGATCAACCCGCCACGGCGAATGGAAAGGGTGAGGCTCGCCCCCACCGCACCAATGGCGCTGATTGCCGGGGTTCCGATGAGGAGGGAGAGGAACAACGCACCACAAACCGGCAGCGGCAGGCCGAACAGGATGCCGAACAGCGGTGAAATCACCGTCAGCGGCAGGCCGGTGGTCAGCCAGTGGGCGGCGATCTTGGCCACCGCCACCGATTCCAGCGATTGCGGGGCCAGCGCAATCAAATCCAGCGCACCGTCCTCAAAATCGGATTGGAACAAGCGGTCGAGCGACAGAAGCGTGGCAAGCACGGCGGCAACCCACAACACCCCGCCCGCAATGCGCGCCAGAAGTTTGAGATCGGACCCAACGCCAAGCGGAACCAGCGCGGTAACACAGGCAAAAAACGCCAACGCCAGCATGGCCCCGCCGCCTGCGCGAACAGCGAGCCGAATATCGCGAAAGAACAGCGCGCTCATGGATGGCCCGCCAGGGTCAGGTGGGCCGCGTCCAGCGTCATGTGCTCGTGGGTGGCGACAATGGCGATGCCACCGGCTGCGCAATGATCGGCCAGCATGTGTTCGACGAGTTTCTTGCCCGCCACATCGAGCGCGGCGAACGGTTCATCGAGCAGCCACAGGCTGCGCCCGCTCGCCTTGAGGCGCGCAAGCGAGAGCCGCTTCTTCTGCCCGGCGGAAAGATACTGTGTGGGAAAATCCGCCGCGCGGGAAATGCCCGCCCAATCGAGCAGGGCAGTGACATCCTGCGTGCTGCCGTAAAGGCGCGCGGCAAACTGCAAGTTCTCTTTCGCGGTGAGCTGCGGTTTCAAGCCATCCTGATGGCCAAACCAGCCGACATGCTGACCGCGCTCTTCTGCCTCGCTAATGGGGCCGGATGCGGTGGAGAGCACAATCTCGCCAGCCGCAGGCGCAAGAAAGCCGCCGAGAATACGCAACAGCGAGGTTTTGCCCGCGCCATTGGCGCCTTCGACAACCAGCGCCCTGCCCGCTTCAATGCTGAAATTCAAATCGCGAAACAGCGCGCGGACCCCGCGCACGCAAGCAAGATTTTTGGCCTCAAGCTTTGCGAGCGCGGTTACCAATCTATCCCGCGATATATTGCGCGCCGTTCACCGTCATGGTGGCGCCGGTGATGAAGGCGGCGTCGTCGCTGGCGAGGAAGGCGGTCATTTTGGCGATTTCTTCCGCCTTGCCCAGACGGCCAACCGGAATCGACGCGATGATGCTTTCCAGCACCTTCGGCGGTACGGCCTGCACCATTTCGGTGTCGATATAGCCGGGGCAGATCACGTTGACGGTGATGCCCTTTTTCGCCGTTTCCTGCGCCAGCGCCTTGGTGAAGCCGATGATGCCGGCTTTGGCGGCGGAATAGTTGGTCTGCCCCATCTGGCCCTTTTGGCCGTTGATGGAGGAGATGTTGACGATGCGGCCGTGATTACGTTCGCGCATGCCATCGATCACATTGCGGCACATGTTGAACATGGAATCGAGATTGACATCCATGACTTCGCGCCATTGTTGCGCGGTCATTTTGTGCAGCATTCCATCGCGGGTGATGCCGGCATTGTTCACCAGCACCGCGACGGGGCCGAGATCGGCTTCAACCGCCTTGATGCCCGCAACGCAGGAGTCGAAATTGCCGACATCCCATTTGAAAACGGCGATGCCTGTTTCGGCCTTGAACTTGGCGGCGGCTTCATCATTGCCGCCATAATTGGCGCCAACCGTGTAGCCCGCATTCTTCAGGCCGATGGAAATGGCAGCGCCGATACCGCGCGTGCCACCTGTAACCAATGCAACTTTCGACATGACGTCTCTCCCCCTATTACGTGGATTTTTTTAGCGTTCAACACACATGGCTATGCCCATGCCGCCGCCGATGCAGAGCGTCGCCAGGCCCTTTTTCGCATCGCGCTTCTGCATTTCGTAGAGCAGCGTGACGAGAACGCGCGCGCCCGATGCCCCGATCGGATGGCCGATGGCGATGGCGCCGCCGTTCACGTTCACCTTGTTGGTATCCCAGCCCATGTCCTTGTTCACGGCGCAGGCCTGCGCGGCAAAGGCTTCATTGGCTTCGATCAGATCGAGGTCTTTAGCCTCCCAGCCTGCTTTTTTCAGCGCGGCGCGCGACGCTGGAATGGGGCCGGAGCCCATCACCTTCGGGTCCACACCAACGCTGGCCCAGGATTTGATTTTGGCAAGCGGAGTGAGCCCGCGCTTTTTCGCTTCCGACGCCGTCATCAGCACGACGACGGCCGCGCCATCATTGATGCCGCTGGCATTGGCAGCGGTGACCGAACCATCCTTCTGGAAAGCGGGCCTGAGGCCGGAAATCGCCTCCAGCGTCACGCCATCGCGGATGAATTCATCGGTATCCACCACCCGTTCGCCCTTGCGTTCCTTCACGGTAACGGGGGTGATTTCATCCTTGAAACGGCCGGATTTGCGTGCCGCTTCGGCTTTGTTCTGCGAGGCAACGGCAAAGCTATCCTGCTGTTCGCGGGTGATCTGCCATTCACGGGCGACGTTTTCAGCCGTCACGCCCATGTGATAGCCGTTGAAGGCATCCCACAAGCCGTCCTTGATCATGGTGTCGATAAAGCTGACATCACCCATCTTGGTGCCGCCGCGCAGGTAAGAGGCATGGGGCGCCTGGCTCATGGATTCCTGGCCACCGGCAACCACGATGGTCGCATCGCCATTCAAAATCTGCTGATAGCCGAGCGCGACCGCGCGCAGGCCCGAGCCGCACAGCTGGTTGATGCCCCAGGCGGGCGTTTCCACCGGCAAACCGGCATTGATGGAGGCCTGGCGCGCCGGGTTTTGCCCCTGCCCCGCGATGAGAATCTGGCCGAGAATCACCTCGGAGACGTCTTTGGGCTGCACATCTGCGCGTTTCAGCACATCGGCGATCACGGCCTTGCCGAGATCATGCGCAGGCACATTGGCAAAGGCGCCATTGAAACTGCCAACCGCCGTGCGCGCAGCCGCCACGATCACTACGTCTTCCATAAAATTCCTCCCACCCAGGTCTTTATTGCGACGCCGCCAAAATGACGCGAAAGCGAAGGCACGTAAACTGCGGCGAATCGCGCTTTTCGATCAGATAGTTACGTTAAGGCTGCGAGCACTCTCTTGGGTGCACTTGCTCAAATGGGCTGGACAGGCCCTAAAATGGGGTGTGAGCTAAGACATGGGCATCGCGGTTCGGTGAACCGTGAAATCAACATTTAGGGTGGGCTGTGGCAGACGAGAAACAAGACCAAGTTCCGGTTGTCATCAAGAAATATGCAAACCGGCGCCTCTATAACACCCAGACGTCGAGCTATGTGACGCTCGACCATCTGGCGCAGATGGTGAAGGAAGGGACCGAATTCGAGGTGCGCGATGCGCGCTCCGGCGAGGATATTACCCGCTCGGTCCTGACCCAGATCATTTTTGAAGAAGAGGCCAAAGGGCAGAACCTTCTGCCGATCCAGTTTTTGCGCCGTCTGATCCGCTTTTATGGCGATAGCCTGCAGGCCTTCGTGCCCGGCTATCTCGACATGACAATGGAAAGCTTCACCAAGAATCAGAGCGCCATGAAGGACCGGATGGCCGAAGCTTTTGGCGGCGGCAACCAGACGCTGGAAGCCATTACAAGGCAGAATCTGGCGATATTCGAACGCGCGATGAAGATGTTCACGCCCTTCGGCATTCCCGGCGCACCAGGCGCGCCAAAGTCAGAAGAGTCCCGTGGCACGCCCCCGACGCCGGAGGCCCGCCCCAACGAAGACATCACCGAGCTGAAATCGGAAATGGAAGCGATGCGCAAACAGCTCGCGGAACTGGCCAGAGAACG
>DATJDE010000403.1:0-11369 GCA_035497595.1 Rhizomicrobium sp.
GTGGCATCTTCCGCCTTTGCGGCGGTGGAGGAGGCGATATAGCCGGTTAGGGCCAGCGCCGAGACTGTGGCCAGCAGGTGTTTGGTGGTGAAGGCGCGGTGTTCGCGGAGTGTGATCAGTTCGCTCATTGTTGGATTCCCCCCTTATGCATGTTTGTCATTCCCGGCCGAGCGATGCGTCCGCATCGCTCGGCCGGGAATGACAGGTGAAGTTGGATACGCGTGGTGTTCATCGCGCTCACCAATTTTTCGTGACGCGCACGCCGAACAGGCGGGGGTCGGTTAGGAAGACGTTTGTGGTCAGACCGGTGTCGTCGCTGTTGAGGAAGGCGCCGGTGATAGCCGTGGTGTCGAACACGTTCTTCACATAGCCCATCACCTGCCAGCCGCTTTGACTGGTGAGAATGAGGGCGAGGTTGATATTGGTGTAGCCGCGGATGCGATCATACGGGTTGTCGTTGAAGACACGGGCCCAGGAATAATCCTGCCAGTAATAATCGCCGCGCAGTGTACCCGCCCAATCGTCTGTCAGCGGCATGCTGTATTCGGCGGAGAAGGATGCGGTGAGCGGCGGGGCATTGGGGAGTTCGTGGCCGCTCAAATCTTTCGAGAAGCCTGCGCCGCCATTTGGTGCCGTTGAGGGATCGAAGCCTTGATAGCCAGGGACCGGTTTACTGACGGGCCCCAAAACAGGGTCATCCCCGTCGAAATAGGCCGTTCCGCAAGCCGATACTGCGGGATTACCCTGACCATTAACGCCCAAAGAGGTAGGAGGATAGGCCTGCAACAGTGCCTTCATCATATAGGTTGGAAAGATGCAGTTGGATGGCAGGGTCACAAAGGGCTTGAAGAGCAGCCAATCTGTGTGGCCCGCCGTGCGATCCATCAGATCGACCGATTGCGCGCCATCGGCGATGCGGGTTTTTTCGTAGCCGCCTGCGAAGCGAAAGCGCAGGCCCGGCATCGGCTCATAGGTCGCCTCCAGCTCCGCGCCCTTCACCTTCGCATCGAAGTTCAGATTGATGGAGGTGCGATCGACGATCTCCGAAATCTGATAGCCTTTATAATCGTAATAAAAGATGTTGCCGTTGATGGTCAGCGCACCATCCAACAACGTGTTCTTGCTGCCGAGTTCGTAGGCGTTGATATATTCGGGCGCAAAGGTGAGCGGATGAACCGGCACGCCGTTCTGCGTGAAGCTGCCATAGGAATAGAGCACCGCGCCCGGAGGATTGGCGCCGCCCGCCTTATAACCCCGTGCGTAAGACGCATAGATGAGAGTCTGGTCGGTGAAGCTGAGATTCGGTGTCCAGTTCGCGGCGAAACGGCCGGTGACCTTTTTCCACTCCTGATCGACCGTGCCCATATCGGCATAACCGTAGCCATTGGAGAGAAGCTCGCTTGGGATCAGGGTGAAATGTTTCTGATCGTCAGTCCAGCGCACGCCACCGGTTAGCTTGAAATCTTTGAAGATGTCGTAATACGCCTCCCCAAACGCCGCATAGGAATTGAGCGTATAGGGGTTTGTGCTGAGGAAGTAATTGTGGCCTTTGCCGCTGACGCTTTCCAGCGAATGAGGGTCGATATAGTAGCAGCTTGAGGTCGGCTGACCAGCGCCATCCGAGGGTTTGTTATATTGGGATCCAAACCCACCGGTGCTCAGGTTACAGCCGCCAGCCGAAAGCGCATCGGTATTGTCGGTGACACCGGGTATCCAGGGTGAGGAATTGCGTACAGAATCCTTGAGCCCCGAATAAGCTGCAAACATCGTCAGGGTGTTGGCAAAAACAAAATAATCTTCTTTCGTCTCATAATGCATATAATTTCCACCGACGCTGAAGTTCAGGGGGCCGGAGAATTTGGAAGCGAGACGAATTTCCTGATTCAACTGCCAGGCGTTTTCGCGCGAAATATCTTGCGCGACGAGCCGACTGCTGCAACCGAGCTGGGGATCGCAGAATTCACCATCGGCAGTGATGAGTGTCCTTCCGCGAAGACTGTTTCCAAAACCTCCTGGCGCAGGCTGCTGGAACATTCCCGGCGCAGTGTTGAAACGATTGAAATCCTGCGTGGACCACAGGAAATCCTGATTGTAGCCGGTCTGCGCGGTCACCGTGAGGCTTGGCGTGACGTTGTAATCCACATTCAGTTCGACAGTGTCGTTCTTCGACCGGTAGTGCGGATCAATTGTTGTTTCGATTGAGCGTAAATCGGTCGATTGCCGCGTGTTGACATAGGGATTCTTGACAGACATGCCACCACTAATCCAGCCAGCCACCACATAAGGAAGGGAAAAGCCATTGGGCACGCCGAAAGATTCGTCCGCATAGAGCGATGCAGGCAGACAGCCCTGACTAAAGAAGGACGAGGTGATCGTAAACGCTTCGCTTATGCCGTTGCCGCCCACTTGGGGATCTCGTATGTGCGTGCCTGAGATGTCGTTCCGGCCCGGATCGGTTTTGCAGAGCTGTTTGGCCGTACGCATCCGATCATCGTTTTCAGAGAAATGTTCCCAGAGCAGATAGGCTTGCACCTGCTCGACCGGCTTCCAACCGATGGTGACGCGCGACGACCAGAGATTGCGGCCATCGACCTGATTGCCGCTGAGTTCATTGGTGGTGTAGCCGCTGCGTTTGGTCCATTCGCCTGCGACGCGGATGGCAAGACGATCATCGACCAGTGGCAGGTTGACCATGCCTTCGAAGCGGCGGTTTTTGTAGTTCCCTATATCGCCGGAGAGTTTGGCTTCGAACTGATCAGTCGGGCGGGCTGTCACAAGATTGACGACGCCAGCGGTTGCGTTGCGCCCATAGAGCGTGCCCTGGGGGCCACGCAGAACTTCGGCCTGACTGAGGTCGTAGAATTCCTGTTCGAAAAAATGATTGCGAATGAAGGGAACGTCGTTCAGCGCAACCGCCACTGCCGGATCGGTGGTGACGGAGATGGCTTGGGTACCGATGCCGCGAATCTGGATGGAATAGCCGGTGAAGTTTGTTTTGGTGAAGGTGAGATTTGGCACCTGTTTCACCAGATCGGGGCCGCCTGCTGTTTGGGTGGCGGTGAGCTGTTCCTGGCTGAGGGCCGTGATCGCAATGGGAATGCTCTGCACATCGCCGCCGCCCAGCTTGGAGGATGTGACCGTGACGGTTTCGACGCTGGCGCGCGGCGGAGGTGTCGCCTGGGCAAGTTGCAGGGGTTGGATTTCAAACACACTGCTCCGGCGATCATCGGGGACGACCGCTATCATGCCCGAAGGATCGTGCTTTGCGACGAAGCCCGTTCCATTCAAAATTCTGGACAGCGCTATGTCGGGCGGAAGATTGCCTTTGGCGCCTTGCGACGCGACCCCGCGAATAGAATCCGATACCACAACCAGAGAAACGCCGGATTGTGAGCGATAATTATCAAGTGCGGCCTTCAAATCGCCCTTTGGCACGTTGAAGTCCTGCGCAAATGTTGCTGTCGCGAGCGCTGTAAAACTCGCAGCACACAGCAACCCGGGCAGCCTGCGTTTTGTCCTGATCATATATCCCCCCAGTTGAATGCTTCGCCCGACACATCTGTCAGCGCGAGATGATGATTTCGTCGTCGCGCGTTTCGACGCGAAGCCCCAGATAGTTCTTTGCCACGCGCACGAACGCATCGACCCCATTGGTGGGGATCGATGCATCAATCTTCATCTGCGCCAGGCTGGAATCGGCGATCACCACTTTGCGGTGGTTGTAACGGTTGAGTTGCGCGACGACCTCAGGCAGCGGCGCATTGCTGAAAACCAGCATGTTCTGGCGCCACGACAGAGCATTGCGAAGTGCTTGCCTGGTCTTGGTGGTGACAGTCAGGCCGTGTGCGGTGGCGGTGGCGACGTCACCCGGCGTCAAAACCGCCAGTTCAGCCGCCTCTGGCGCTTGCGATGCTTTTAACGAGGCTTTGCCTTCAAAAAGGCCGACGGTCAGCTTGCCCGTTTCAGTCCGCACCACGAACTTCGTGCCAAGATCTTCCACGCGCTTGCCTGCGACCAACACGTTGAAGGGGCGCTGTGCATCATGGACGATATCGAAATAAGCCTCGCCCTGATCGAGCCACGCCTGGCGATGCGTTTTGCCAAGCCGCAGAACCGAATTGGTGTTGAGTTCAATCCTCGACCCATCGGAAAGCGTGATAATGCGGCGATCGCCGATGGCGGTGGTGAATGTTTGTTCGCCAAACCCCGGTAGATCGAAGACTGCGAAACCGCCGACGAGACCGAAGAGGATGGCAGCGACCGCAATACCGGCAAAAATGAATCGCTTGCGCGGGCGCGTATCGGGCACAACGCGAACATTGAACGGCCGGCGCAACGCCGATAGCCGCTCGGTTCTCTCCCATATGGCTTTGACCCGGAGATAGGCGACGTGATGCGACGGCGATGCCGATAACCAGCGGTCAAATTCTGCTTCGTCCGCGGCGCTCCAGTCCCAGAAGGCGTGCTTCTGCAGCCAGGCGGCGGCTTCTGTTCTTACGCGGTGAGCGTCGCTTGCGGCGGGATCGTTGCTCACGATTTGCCCTCCGCGCCCTGCGGCTCTGCGAGGAGCATGTCGGTGAGTGCGCGGATGCCTTCTGTCAGATGTTCGCCGACAGTCTGCTCCGTAATTCCAAGCCGCGCGGCGATTTCGCGCCCCTTCAACCCTTCAATGCGCCCGAGGATCACCACCTCACGGCGGCGCGGGGGCAACCGGTCGATCGCCGCTTGGAGAAGGCGAAGCTCATCGCGCGCCAGAACGACACGGTCAGGCCCCGGCGCGTCGAGCGCAACACCGAGTTGTTCGAGATCGGCCACGGCCTCAATGGGAACGACATGCTCCCGGCGCGCGCGATCAATCACCAAATTGCGCGCCACCGTGAACACAAAGGGTCTTGCAGGCCTCGGAAGGCGTACTTTTGCGGCCTCATAGGTACGGACATAGACCTCCTGGCAGAGATCCTCGACGTCGCTCGCGTTCTGCCAACTCCGGCGCAAGAACTGCATCACGTCCGCCTCCAGTGGCAGCACTTCCTGGATGAACCACACGTCTAGATCCGAGGCGGGCACAAGCGTTTCCCTGCGGGCCTCTTCCGCACTTTTGCGATCCGAATGATGTGTTTCAGCCATCCCCGGCCAGCGTCCTGCTTTTCGAGGGTTGATCCAACGTTACATCTAGAACAACGAAGCCATTGCGCAGAACTAAGGGTCGGTCCGGCTAAATCTTCTTGTGGCAGCGCGCTTTGGGCTCTTCGGCCAATCTGAAATATGCCGGGACGGGCGCTGCGGAGGCTGGTTGGTCATTGAGGGCCAAGCACGCCGACCTCGGTCAATGGTCTGTTTCTGACGGGAGATCCGGTGTTTTTGGGCTTCTGTAAAAGATGTATTTGATATACATCTTATGCCGCACATCAAAAAGCAGAGCGGTTTTGGATGGATTTACAGCCCCAGACGCAGCCCCTTCCGCCAGAGGTACGCCCCTATGGCCGGACAGGGGAGTTTTCCGAGGCCACTGTGCCGCAGGCCTTGCTCAAGGCCCACTCGACACGGGAAGGGGCCTGGGCGCTGATCCATGTGGTGCAGGGGAAGCTCACCTACCGCATCACCGATCCGCGACGCCCGACGCAGGAATGGATTCTTTCTCCGGAGACACAGCCGGGCGTTGTTGAACCCACAATCCTGCATGAGGTTGCGCCGCTCGGGGCGGTGCGTTTTTACGTCGAGTTTTATCGCCAGCATGACGGAGGGGGCGCATGACCTTGTTTAAGCTGCTGATGTATCCCGCGAATGCGGCCTGTGACGCGCTTGATCTTGCGGATGAGAATGAGCGGGGCGTTGTGCGCATGCTTGTCAACGCACTGATCTGGACGACGCTGGGCGTGACGGTCGTTTTTCTGGTGTCTTGAGTTTCAGCCAGCAACATTCTTTCGTGTGATGGGCCGTTTGGTCTTGGGCGCGGGATGTAATATTGAACGTCATCGCGCTACAAGCTGGAGAGAGCATGACAAAAACGCTGACTAAAAAATCCATCGCTGCTGAGACCGCCAAGGCCCTGATCGCCGCGGGCGAGGTTGCCGCCAAGGAACTGGGCGTGCCGATGGTGATTTCGATTGTCGATGAATCCTGCATCCTGAAGGCGTTCAGCCGGATGGATGGGGCGGCGCTGCTGAGCGTCGAGATCGCAACCGATAAGGCCTACACTTCGGTGTCGTTCGGCATTGCGACCCATGAATGGTTTGAATTCGTGAAGAACGACCCGCCGCTGCTGCATGGCATCGTCAAGACGCCGCGTCTGGTGGTGTTTGGCGGCGGCTACCCGATCAAGATCGACGGCGAAATCGTCGGCGGTATCGGCGTCAGCGGCGGCCATTATGAGCAGGACATGAAAGTGGCCACCGCCGCTTTGGCAGCCCTGGGCTAAGTCTCACGCGACAAAATGCGAAAGGGGGCCTTAACCGGCCCCCTTTTTGTTATCAGGCGTGCAGCCTTACTTTGTATTAAGCGTGCAGCCGCACGGGCAGCTTGTCGTAGCCCTTCACGAAGCTGGACGGCACGCGGCTCGGCTCCCCCGTCACCTCGACATGGGTGAAACGCTTCATGATCTCTTCCCAAATAATCTTGAGCTGCAGCTCGGCCAGCCGATTGCCAACGCAACGATGGATACCAAAACCGAACGACAGGTGCTGGCGGGCGCGTGGCCGGTCGATCAGATAGGCGTTGGGGTTTTCAATCACCTCTTCATCCCGGTTGCCCGAGACATACCACATCACCACTTTGTCGCCCTTGGCGATCGTCTTGCCACCAAGCTCGACATCGCGCGTTGCATTGCGCCGCATATGGGCGAGCGGGGTCTGCCAGCGGATCGTTTCAGACACCATGTTGGTGAGCAGGTCAGGGTTGGCGCGCAGCTTGTCATATTCATCCGGGAACTGGTTCAGCGCCAATACGCTGCCCGAAATGGTGTTGCGCGTCGTATCATTGCCGCCAACAATCAGCAGCACGAGATTTCCCAGAAACTCCATCCGGTCCATGTTCCGCGTCGATGGGCCGTGGGCGAGCATGGAGATGAGATCGTTCTTCGGCGGCGCGTTGACCCGCTCGTTCCACAGACCCATGAAATAATTCGCGCAGTCATAAAGCTGTTCGCGGCGATGCTCGTCGGACACGAAAAGCGGGGACTGTTTTCCGGCGGTCGCGATATCGGACCAATAGGTGAGCTTGCGCCGGTCTTCCCAGGGAAAATCGAACAGGGTTGCTAGCGTCATGGTGGTGAGTTCGATGGAGACTTTATCCACCCAGTCGAAATCTTCGCCCACCGGCAGCGAATCCAAAATCAGACCTGCGCGTTCGCGAATGATGGGGGCGAGATATTCGAGATTTCCGGGGGAGACCACGGGGGTCACCACTTTGCGCTGCGCATCGTGTTTGGGCGGATCCATCGCGATGAACATCGGCAGTTTAAAATCATCCTTCGGATCGACAATGGTGATGCTGGGCTCGGACGAAAACGCCTCGTGATTGGTGTCGACGGCCATGATGTCGTTATATTTGGTGATCGACCAATAGGGGCCGAATTCATGTTCGGCGCAATAATGGACCGGATCTTCCTTTCGCAGCCGCTCGAAATAGGGCCACATCGTATCGGTGCGGAAAAGCTCAGGGTCGGCGACGTTGATCTCGGCCAGCGGCATGGAATAGGCGCGTGCCCGCGCATCGTGATGAATATCTTTGGCGGCGATGTTCATGGCGACCTCCTGCCGGAATAGCGGGGGCTAGGATGTCATAAGCGGACCGGCCCGCAAAGATGTGGTCCGAAAATGGCCAGACTCGCCGCGTTAGCTGTTATAGTTGGGGCCATGATCCTTGACCGCGAAGCCTGTTACCGCGCCGTGCAGACAAGGGACAGCCGATTTGACGGGCGGCTGTTCGCTGGCGTGCGCACCACAGGTATCTATTGCCGCCCGATATGCCCGGCCCGCACGCCGAAGCTGGAAAACCTTACCTTTTTCACCAATGCGGCGGCGGCGCAGGAAGCCGGGTTCCGCCCCTGCCTGCGCTGTCGGCCGGAATGTTCGCCCCAGATCGGCGCCTGGCGCGGCACATCCAACACCGTTTCGCGCGCTTTGGTGCTGATCGGCGACGGCTTTCTGGATGGAAAAGCCGATGTGGACGCACTTGCCGCGCGGCTGGGGCTGGGCGAGCGGCAGCTCAGGCGTTTGTTCCAGAAGCATCTCGGCGCCTCCCCCATTACGGTGGCGCAGACCCGGCGGATACATCTGGCCAAGCAGTTGATCCATGATACGTCGATGAGCATGGTGGATGTGGCGCTGGCGTCCGGTTTTGGCAGCGTGCGTCGGTTCAACGATTCCTTTCACGCCATGTATGGGCGCCCACCATCGCAATTGCGGCGGCGGACGGTGCGCGATCCGGCGCTCACGCTTTCACTCTCTTATGTGCCGCCATACGACTGGCCCGCGATGATGTCGTTCTTTGCCGCCCGCGCCATCGAAGGTGTGGAGATGGTAGAGGCAGATAGATATGTGCGCAGCATTGCGCTGAACGGTGCGCAAGGGACGATTTCTGTCAGCCCAATCGCAGGCAAAAATGCGCTTGCGGCGACCATCGCCTTTCCCGATGTGGCGGCGTTGCCCACCATTGTGGCGCGGCTGCGCCGGATGTTTGATGTGGGGGCCGATATTGGCGCGATCAACGCGCATTTGGCGAAAGATCAACGGCTTCGCCCCGCAATCGCCGCGCGGCCGGGCTTGCGCGTGCCCGGGGCGTGGGACCCGTTTGAACTGGCGATGCGCGCTGTTTTGGGGCAGCAGATCACGGTGGGCGCCGCGCGCAAGCTCGGCGGACGACTGGTGGCCTTGTGCGGCACGCCGCTGGCGCAGGCCTCAGCCGCAGCCCCTGCACTGACGCATGTTTTTCCATCGGCGGCGCAGGTTGCGGCGGCCGATCTTTCCACCCTTGGAATGCCGGGGGCGCGGCTGCGCACTCTTGCGGCGGTGGCCAATGCGGCGCTTTGCGAGCGCGATCTCTTCAGCACTGCAAGCGATCTGGAAAGCGCCGTGACACGGCTTTGCGCGCTGCCGGGCATTGGCGAATGGACAGCGCAGTATATCGCGCTGCGGGCGCTGCATGAGCCCGATGCCTTTCCGGCATCCGATGTGGGGTTGCTGCGGGCGATGGACGAAACGCTCGGGCGGCGCACGATGCCGGACGATCTATCGGCCATTGCGCAAGACTGGCGGCCCTGGCGTGCCTATGCGGCGCAGCATCTGTGGACCAGCGATGCCGGGCTTGCGCCGCGCACCGCACGCGGCAAGGCTGCCTGACCGCGCAACAGGCCAAGCCTTGCCGCCCGCGCGTTACTTGGGTTCGACACCGATAGTGCGGAAGGCGACCCACATTTCCTTGATGCCGGTTTTCGGCATCGTGCCACACATCATCTGGCCGCGCTCGGCATGACTTTTGGCATCTGCCAGGTTTGTGGGTGCGATTTGAGTGGTATCGACCGCATTGAACTGGGTGACGAGATCGGTGCAATAGGCCCGCACCGATTGCTTGGTGGGCGGTGAGGTGGGCGCCTCTTGAGCCCCCTCGGCCAGTGCAGAGGTGGACAACACGGCCGCGGTGGCCAGTGCGAGGCTCCATTTGAACGAAAGCATGCAGTGCTCCTGACATGGTTTGTACGCGTTCGAGTCTAGCTGCACCTTTCGTCGCAATCCATGTAGGCCACCAATGGTTCGTGCACGCATCAATTGCTGACAGTGCTGTTATCAGCCTGTGTTTATGGGGTTGAATGCAAGTGCATAGCGCAGGCAACGCGCTCGATATTGAACCCGATGTCATTAGATCGCAGAAAAATATTTCTTGGGCGGCATGGGTTTTATGCCTCAACTACGGGCGGCCTGCGCGAGTTGGCGAAAGGATTCATGTGCGATGGGTTCAAGATCGGTGATAGCGACCTTTAACTGAGTCGCACTTTCCGCCACGAAATCGAAACTGCTATCGCGCCGCTGCCCCAGATCGGTGAGGCGGGACAGAGCTTGCGCGCGATCCGGATCGTCCGGCCCCAGCGCTTTCAGATAGGCCTGCGCCATCGCGATTTCCTGGGTGAAGTCGAAGACACTGTCGAGCGGCATGGAAAGGCGCAGCATCAATGTGTGGATGCGGGCGCGCAAATGTCCGTTGCGCAGGAAGAACAGGCTTTCACGATTGCGATCATAGATCTCGATCTCGCGGCGGGCGCCGCGCAACATGCGCAAGGTGATCGGGCCATAGGGATCGCCGATACCGCGTGCCTGCACGGCGAATTCGACCAGCACATCGAGGGTGGAGAGGATTTCGCCAAAGAACAGCGCCGCATTGCGCTCCCGCTGACGCCGCTCGATGTGCCGTTCGACCCAGGTGGCAAGCAGGCCGCCGCCGGTTGCCAGCACCGCGCCTGCGAAAATCGCGGTAATGGTGTCGAGATTGGCCAGAAAATCAAAACTTTCGGCACGCATCAAATTCCCCCCCACCAGCTATAGCCCTGATCTTCCCAATAGCCGCCTTTGCCGCCGCGGATTTGCGCAAAGCTTTCGACCAGTTCGATCCCGGTCACATATTTCGCCATCTTGTAACCAAGCTGGCGTTCGGCACGCAGACGCACGGGTGCGCCATTGGTCACGGGCAGCGGCTTGCCGTTCAGATCATAGGCCAGAAGTGTCTGGGGGTGGAGGGCTTCCGTGAGATCGAGGCTCTCGTAATAGAGCTGGGCTTCGTCGCGGCCACGGCTCATATCATCGGCGCAGTGGAAGATCACATAGCGGGCAGTATCGCGCGGACGGGCGCGCGCCAGAATTTGGCGCAAGGGCGCGCCGGTCCATTGGCCAATGCAGGACCAGCCTTCGACACAATCATGCCGGGTGATCTGGCTGCGTGCCGGGATGGCGCGCAAATCCTTCAGCGACAGCGACAACGGGTTCTCGACAAGCCCGGTTACAGTGACCCGCCAATCGCGGAAGCCGGTGGCGACATGGGCATTATAGCTATCGGTATCCGGGTTGAGCGTGCCGTTGCCACGGAAAACCGGCGCAATGTCGGCCTTGGAATATTCCCGGGCCAGTGCGTTCGGTCCTGCCAGCAGGCGCTGCGCGCGATAGGCAAGATCGCTCCCGCGCTGAAGCACAGTGCTGGCGCCCGCGCTTTGGGAAATTTTATCGCAACCTGCGAGAAGCACCGCGCCAGTACCGACAGCAAGGCGGGAGAGAAAGGCACGGCGGGGTGTATCAACCATGCTTTGCCTCCTCCTCAATAGCCACGCGGCCAGTGATGATGGCACGCAGGTTCTTCAGCGGGCCGGAGAGAATAACCATGACCAT
>DATJDE010000404.1:0-3891 GCA_035497595.1 Rhizomicrobium sp.
CACCCAGGTGATGTTGCTCTGTTATCGAAGGGGCAGGAAGAATTTTCAGCAAAATTACGAGCGCCGGAACAACACCATCTGGGTGGCCCGCATTTGCGGGCCATGACAGACGCGTCTTGTTTTGATGGTGCTCGCAAGGGGGGAAGCACACAATGAGCGAACTGATCAACACACCAAACCAAACCAACGATACCCGCTGGCACCTGCTGTCCACGGTCTCATCTCTGGCCTTAGCCATAACCCTCTGCACACCCGCACAAGCAGCAAGCGACACAAATCGCCCCACCGTCTGGATCGAACTCGGCGCGCAACTCGACCGCCTGCAGGGTGGTGAAGAAGCGTTCCTGCCACCTTTTCTGAGCGCCCATCCAAGGCAGTTTGCGCCTGTGTCTTCCGCCGAAATCCAGCGCCCACCGCGCTATGCCTTCGGCGGTGAAGGCAAAATCACTTTTCAGCCCGATGCCTCGGACTGGTCGGTGTCAGCTGCCATCCGCTACGGACGCTCCAACAACAAAAAACAGCTGCATCAGCAAACGACCGAAGTCCGTCAAAGCGGACTGGCCCTTCAGAACGACGATCCGTGGTTTGTCCACCTGACCCGGTTTGGTGATACCGCGTCGGCGCATAAGTCTGGCTATCTCATCGCCGATTTCATGGCAGGCCGGGATGTCGGGGTAGGTTTGTGGGGTAGAGGCAATTCGACGACCATTGATTTTGGTGTCCGCTTCGCCCAATTCACCGCTAGCAGCACAGCCAAATTGCGGGATAAGCCCGACCCGTTTATCGAACGTATCGCGCAGCCACCAACACCCTTTTTCCCCAGCTGGCATAAATACAAAACCAACTCCCACAACCATAGCTACTATGCGCATAACGAAATCGCGCGCAGCTTTTCCGGCGTCGGCCCCACACTTTCCATAAACGGATCGCAAGAGATTGCGGGCAATGTCGAAGACGTCGGCCTCGCCTTCGATTGGGGCGTAAACGCCGCTGTCCTGTTCGGGCGCCAGAAAGTGAACGGAAGCCACAAGTCTTCCAGCCTGTATTTCAAAAACTTCGGGTATGGCCCCTATTCAAGCAGCAAGCCTGCGCCAAGAAATGTTGCCCGCACACGCTCGGTCGCCGTGCCCAATGTGGGCGGCTTCGCAGGGGCATCCCTTCGCTTCCCCAATGCCAAGCTAAGCCTCGGCTATCGCGCAGACTTCTTTTTCGGTGCCATGGATGGCAGGATCGATAAGCGCGACACCCGCAACCAGAGCTTCCATGGCCCCTTCGCCACAATCAGCCTCGGCTTGGGCTGATAAACAAAGGTTGAAGCGTGAAATAGGGAACGGGCGGCGGAGCAATCCGCCGCCCGTCTTTCATTGTGACGGGTCCGGTACAAACCTTCCTGGGCCACAATCCGGAATTCGCAGTCAGGCCATAGCAGTGGCAAGGCGAGGCGTCGAAGCAGTGCGCGTTGTGGTTGCGGTGCTTGTAAGCTCCGGCATCGTGCGGGATAAGAATTCGCGCACATTGCGGCGGCAAATTTCAGGCTCGGCAACACTCCTGCGCGCAAACCTCAAATAATTTCTCCGACCCTACGAAGTTTTCGACAGCTCAAGCGATCTAGATAGCTGAGAAGGGCAAACACCCCCCAAAGCCGGGAATAGGCAATGGAGTTGGCAGAAACGCACGACAAAGGCCGTGAAGGCGGCAAACCAGGGGGCGCCGCGCACATGATGGCAGCGTCTGAGGTGGAGCTTTGGTTCGTGCAGGAGGTGTTGCCCATGGAGGCGTCGCTAATGCGGTTTCTGCGTAATACCTATCGCAATCCAAGCGAACTGGCCGATCTGCGGCAGGATATCTACGCCGAGTTAATCGAATCCGCTCAGAAGAAAATCCCAAACCCGACCAAGCCTTTTGTGTTCTCGGTAGCCCGCAATGTGATGGTAAGCCGGATACGCCGCGAGCGCATTGTCCCCATGAAGACGCTTCCCGATATGGATGCGCTGGCGCTCGCAAGCGATGCACCACATGCAGACCGCGCCCTTGTTGCGCGTGAAGAGCTGCAACACGTCCGCGCCGCGATGGACCGGCTTTCGCCCCGCTGCCGCGAGGCCGTGATGCTGGCGCGTGTCGAAGGTCTGTCTGGCCGCGAGATCGCAACGCGGCTGAATCTCAGCGAGTCCACCGTTTCCGATTACGTCAAGAAGGGGATGCGGCAGATCGCCGACATGCTCTACGGCACGCGTGACACTACCGGAGGGTCGGTATGAGCGCAGATAACGAAAAACCTGCCCGCCACGCCGATGAGATTGAGGATCAGGCCGCCGAGTTTCTATGGCGCCAGTCAGCCGAATGGCGTGAAGAAGATCAAGCGGCGTTGGGTGTCTGGCTTGCACAGTCGGCGCACCATCGCGCGGCCTATTGGCGGTTAAAAGCTGCCTGGGGGCGTGCCGAGCGCCTTACCGCTCTTCGGCCCAAACCTTTTCATCCTGCTTCTGGTGAAGAAAATCGTGGCCGCCTGAAACCCTTGCTGCATTTCGCGGCTGTAGCGTGTTTCGCGTTAGCGGTCATTTTCACCTCCATATATCTGTGGCCCGCCTCAGAAGAAACATACGCGACGGCAGTAGGTGGCCAGGCAAAGGTCACCTTGGCGGATGGTTCGCGGGTTCAACTCAATACCGACACCGCCATCGCCGTCAGTATGAATGCCGGACGCCGCACGATCACGCTGAAAAAGGGCGAAGCGTTCTTCGATGTCGTCCACGATGCATCGCGGCCGTTCTATGTTTTGGCAGCGGGACACCGCATTATCGATCTTGGAACGCAGTTTGCCGTTAAAACGGGAAATGGCCGCGTGGAAGTAACGCTGGTGGAAGGCCGCGCGCGGCTGGAGACAGCGGACCCAGCCATACAGCACCACGCAACAGATCTTGTGCCGGGTGAGGTCGCAATCGCGACTGCCAATTCACTGTCGGTCTCGAACGTAACACCGTCCGGTATCAAGAATGCGCTCGCCTGGCAGCAAGGCAAGCTCGTCTTCAGCCATGTCACGCTGGCTGAGGCTGCCGAACAGTTCAATCGCTACAACCGAACCAAGCTCGTTATCGGTCCTGAAATCGCATCACTGAAAATCAGTGGCACATTCGAGGCAGGCAGCATCAACGCGTTCGCCAGCATGGCCCAAGTCGCACTGGGCCTCCATACCGAGAAGAAGAAAAGCGAGATCGTAATTTCGCGGAACACGCCGTAATTCGGCGCGCGTCATGCGCGTCCATTCATTCAATAGGGGGATAAATGTACAAGAGAATCCTGAAAGCCGCATTGATGGGATCGGCGGGCGCTGCCTGTGTCGCCAGCCTGGCGTTTGCGTCGAGCTTCGATATTCCCGCCGGGGACATGGATCATGCGCTGCAAGCCTATATGGCCCAGAGCGGTGTCCAGGTTTTTGTGTCCGATGATATTGTCAAAGGGCGGCGTACCAACGGCGTGAAAGGCAATCTATCGCCAGACGATGCGCTATCTCGCCTCCTGTCCGGCACCGGTCTCACCACGCATCGGGACCAGGGCGCCGTTGCGATTATTCGCGGAATGCAGTCCCGGTCGATTGATATTCCATCGCTTCAACTTGCGCAGGCAACCGCGCCACATGCCGGCGTCGAAACCGTCACAGTTACATCATCCAAACTGGGCGGCGGCGATGTGCAAAGCATCCCTATCTCGATCACGGCGCTGAGCCAGGAGCAACTCACCGCCAGCCAAACCAATGGTGGCCCAGACCTGATCAAACAGGTCCCCAACATGACCTTCACCAAAACCAATTTCGCAGGCTATTCCATCCAGCTGCGCGGCATCGGCACACAGGCCATTTCGGTGACCACCGATCCAGCGGTCGCGGTCGCCTTC
>DATJDE010000405.1:0-11125 GCA_035497595.1 Rhizomicrobium sp.
CACCCGCGGGCGTCGTGACCCTGTCAGGGCGCGGTGTTATCGCGGGGGCCAAGGTCGAACGCTTTTTCGGCACCATCGGCCGCGCCAATTTGCGCAGCCCCGGTTTTGCGGTGCTGCTGTCGGGCGGTACCGTCACGGCGCGCAGCACGGACAAAGGCCTCGATCTGCATCTGAAGGCCCATGGGCGCGGGTTTTCGGTGCAAAAATTACGAGCCGCAGATGTGCATCTGGCGCTGGACCTGGCCGGTGTCGGCTGGGCCGGATCGGGTCTGTCGTTGAACAGTGGCACCGCAAAACTGCGTGCCGAGGCTGTTCGCGGAAAAGCGCTGTCGCTCACCATGGGCGAAGCACATTTGCGTTTCAGCAATTGGCAGATGGAACGCGCGCGTGAGGGGTTGCGCGCCAGCGGAGCGCTGAATGCAACGCTTGGGCTCGATCAGGCTGCGGGCAAAGGCTGGAGCGTGAAAAAAGCCGCATGGCACGCAAGCGCAAATGCACTGGCGTTTCAGACCGGGGCTGCGGGGTGGCGGCTGTCCGGCCCGGTCGTCAACATGCTCGATCTGTCGGCGGCGCGGTATGCCATGGGCCAGGCGCCCGCGCGCGCTGAACATCTCACCGCAACGCTCCAGGGCGAAATCGGCCTCAGCCCCGATGGCGTCGCCGGAACATTGGCCGGCGCGCTCAAGGGAGATCTTTCCATGGCGCCCGCTGATGCGCGCAAGCTGGTACGCAAAATTCCGCTGTTCGGCACCGACACGCGTACCCGCGCCGCCATGATTGGCGCCTTGCGCGGTGTGCATGTGGATGCTCCGCATATATATATTGGAAAATCCGCTGGGCCATATGTGGTGACACTGCCCGAGCCGGTGACGCTGACGAGCCGCAGCGGCGCGCGCGCGAGATTGGCGCAAACCGGCGCATTCTTGCTGTCACGCGGCGCTGATGGCCAGATGAAAGGCGGCTTTGATGCGGCCCTCTCTGGCGGCGGCCTGCCCGGAATCGATCTGCGCGTAAGCAACTATTCCGCGCAGCAAAAGAAAGGCGCTCTGTCGCTGGTCTCCAGTCTTGTGTTGAAGGCGCGCACAAATCTTGGCGCGTTGCGCAACCTGTCGCTCGAAACCTCTGGCGCGCTCACAGCCGAAGGCGGGGTTTACGCCTATCACGCAACAGATTGTCCAAAAGTCACAGCAGGAACCTATCTGTCGAACAACACGGTACTGTTCAGCCATCTGCGCACCACGATCTGCGCCCGCGCGGGCGAGCCGCTGCTGCGTTCGGATGAAGCGGGCTGGCGTTTTGCGGGTCAGTGGAAAAATCTTTCCGCCCGGCTCGATGCCGCCGAGGCCGAGGCGCACAGCAAAACAGGGCGTATCGACATTCGCGGCGATGGGCATGGCATGTCCGACGGGGTGATCGAAAGCGCTGCCGCGCGCCTGACCGATGCGAAAGCGGCCAAACGCTTCGTGCCTCTGTCGGCGACGGCGCATCTGGTGCTGGCAAAAGCGAAATGGCGCGGCGCTATTGGCTTTTCCATTGCGCGCAACGGGCGCAAGGTCGCCACGACGACGCTGCAACATGATATGCGCAGCGGCAAAGGGGCCGCAGATATTCGCGCTGACCTTGTTCTGTCACCGGATGATTTTCAGCCGGCGGAACTCTCGCCGCTACTTGCGTCGCTCACCCATGCTCGCGGCAACGCACAGTTTCGCGGCCAGTTACGCTGGACGGCGCAGCGTATGCTGAGCACCGGCCATTTGTCGGTCTTGCCGACCGATGTCACCGGCCCGCTCGGCGCCGTCAAACAGGTGCGGGCCGACATTCGGTTCACCTCGCTCGCGCCGCTGGTCACCGCGCCCGCGCAAACCCTCACCGCGCAGCGCATCGACTGGCTGGTGCCACTGTCCGATCTCAGTCTCAAATTCCAGTATGCGGGGGATGCTGTGCAGGTCGGCAGTTTCAAGGCTGCCGCCGCAAGTGGCCATATCGGGTTGTCGGACATGCGCGTGGTGCTCGATCCATCCGCCACCACAAGTGGCACTCTGGTGCTGGACGGGGTCAATCTTGGCGCCCTGGTGGCGGCCTCCAACCTCGCCGACAAGGTATCGCTCGATGCGACCGTTAGCGGTGAAATTCCCTTCCGTGTCGGGCCGGACGGCCTACGCTTGCAAAACGGGCGTTTCGCCTCCACTGGCCCGGCCCGGCTGTCCATCCGGCGCTCGGTCTGGACCGGCGGCGACGCAACGGCAAAAGACAATGCGATCCGCGATTTCGCCTATCAGGCCCTGGAAAACCTCGCCATCGATGCGCTGGAGGCCCGGCTCGATAGCCAGCCGCACGGGCGGCTGGGCTTGGTGTTTCACATCAAGGGCCGCAACGATCCGGCAATAGGTCAGGAAGCGCGCATCGGCGTGCTCGATCTGATCGAGGGCCGGGCCTTCGATACGGCGCTGCCGCTGCCCAAAGGCACCCCGGTCGATCTTACCCTCGACACCTCCCTTAATTTCGACGAACTTCTGGCGGCATATCGGGAAGCATTCTCGGCCAGTCTGGCTGGGGCCGCGCCGCAACCCGGTGCAGACCAGAATGAAGGGAAGACGCCATGATAGCTTTGGGACGTGCCGCGATTCCGACCGTGCTGCTGGCAATGGCGTGCGCTGCGCCGCTGGGTGCCTGCACCCCCACCGTGCGGGTGGAGGTCGCGCCGATCAATATCTACGCCAAGCTCGATGCCGATGTGCGCGTCCGGCTGGATAAAGAAGTCCAGGCTGTGGTGTCGCAAAACCCGAATTTGTTCTGATCTGCATTTTCCGAAAGGACACTCAAAATGGCTGAAGCTTTCAAAATCCGGTCTGTCGCTGGCGCTTTTGCGGCCTTTATCGTGCTGGCCGTGCCCGCCAGTCTGGTGACCGCAGTGCCCGCATTATCCCAGACGGATGCCAAATCCGTTGTCGATGCCGCCAAGGCCAAAGGCGTGGTGGGCGAGCAGGGCGATGGTTTGCTGGGGCTTGTCTCTGGTTCGGCTGATGCGGCCACCACCGCAGCCGTGACCGAGATCAACACTGGCCGGCGCAAGGTCTATGCTGCCACGGCCGCCAAATCCGGCGTGACCCCGGATGCGGCTGGCGAAGCCACGGCGCAACTGCTGGTCAAAAAGCTCCGGCCGGGCGAATTCTACAAGCCGCTCGGTGGGAGCTGGATGAAAAAGTAAGCGGTTTCATGCCTCTTTGAGCCCCGCGACACATCGCGGCCTGTTCCGGATTTCGCGAATCGCGTGAATGGCTTGCGGGTGGCCTGCCCCCTCCCTATATACCCCAATGATCGGTAAGGCTTCAGCCGAAGTCCGAATTACACATTGATTTCAATGGGGACGGCCGGAGGGTGCTCTTAGGAGGCCAGGACCCGTCGCCCGGAGAGAGGAACAAAATGGCCAAAGTTATCGGCATCGACCTTGGTACGACCAATTCATGCGTCTCTGTCATGGAGGGCGCGGCCCCCAATGTCATCGAAAATGCTGAAGGCGCGCGCACCACGCCCTCGATCGTGTCCTTCGCCCAGGATGGCGAAAGGCTGACCGGCCAGCCCGCCAAGCGGCAGGCCGTCACCAACCCGGAATTCACCTTCTTTGCGATCAAGCGCCTGATTGGCCGCCGTTTTGAAGATCCCATGACCCAAAAAGATATGGGCATGGTTCCCTACAAGATCATCAAGGCCGACAATGGCGATGCCTGGGTCGCGGGCCGCGAAGACAAAAGATATTCCCCGTCGGAAGTTTCGGGTTTCATCCTTCAGAAAATGAAGGAAACCGCAGAAGCTCATCTCGGCGAAAAAGTCACGCAGGCCGTCATCACGGTGCCTGCCTATTTCAACGACGCCCAGCGTCAGGCCACCAAGGATGCGGGCCGGATCGCAGGCCTCGAAGTCCTGCGCATCATCAACGAACCGACAGCGGCGGCGCTGGCCTATGGGCTGGACAAAAAGCAGTCGGGCACGATTGCGGTCTATGACCTTGGCGGCGGCACCTTCGACGTGTCGGTGCTCGAAATCGGCGACGGCGTGTTCGAGGTGAAGTCCACCAATGGCGACACCTTCCTCGGCGGTGAAGACTTCGACATGCGGCTGGTCAACTATCTGGCCGACGAATTCAAAAAAGAAAACGGCATCGACCTCCGGTCTGATCGTCTTGCCCTGCAGCGGCTGAAGGAAGCCGGTGAAAAGGCCAAGATCGAACTGTCGAGCACGATGCAGACCGAAGTGAACCTTCCCTTCATCACGGCCGATGCGTCGGGTCCGAAACATCTGACGATGAAGATCACGCGCGCCAAGCTGGAAGCCTTGGTCGATGATCTGATCCAGCGCACCATCACGCCGGTCAAGCAGGCGCTGAAGGATGCCGGTGTTTCCGCCAATCAGATCGACGAAGTGATCCTGGTCGGCGGCATGACCCGTATGCCCAAGGTGCAGGAAATTGTGAAGCAGCTGTTCGGCAAGGAGCCGCACAAGGGCGTCAACCCCGACGAAGTTGTGGCCATGGGTGCTGCCATTCAAGGCGGCGTGCTCAAGGGCGAAGTGAAAGACGTTCTGCTGCTCGACGTGACCCCGCTGTCGCTGGGCATCGAGACGCTGGGTGGCGTGTTCACCCGGCTGATCGAACGCAACACCACGATTCCGACCAAGAAGTCGAACGTGTTCTCGACCGCCGAAGACAATCAGACCGCGGTGACCATCCGCGTCTTCCAGGGCGAGCGTGAAATGGCGGCAGATAACAAGATGCTCGGCCAGTTCGATCTTCTGGGCTTGCCGCCCGCCCCGCGCGGCGTGCCGCAGGTTGAAGTCACCTTCGACATCGATGCCAACGGTATCGTCTCGGTGACTGCGAAGGACAAGGCGACCAACAAGGAACAGCAGATTCGTATTCAGGCCTCTGGCGGATTGTCGGATGCCGACATCCAGCAGATGGTGAAGGATGCTGAAAGCCATGCCGCGGAAGATAAAGCGCGCCGCGCGCTGGTCGAAGCCCGCAATCAGGGCGACTCGCTGATCCACAGCACGGAAAAAGCGTTCTCCGAACATGGTAGCAAGGTTGACGCTGCTGATCGCACCGCCATCGAAGCGGCGCTCGCTGCCCTCAAGGACGCGCTGAAGACCGAGAACGTCGAGGACATCCAGCAGAAGACGCAGGCGCTTGCGCAAAGCTCGATGAAGCTCGGCGAAGCGATGTACAAGGCCCAGCAGGCCGGTGCGGAAGGTGCCGCCGCCGCCGATGCCGGGACCGACGCGAAGCCCGACGACAATGTCGTCGACGCCGAATTTTCGGAAGTCGATGACGACAAGAAGGGGGCCGCGTAAGCGGCGCCCGGGCTAACGGCGATGGGGTACGCCAATGGTCCTGACAGTCAATGCAAAGGGCGCGCTGCGCTTCGCGGTTAAGCCTTATTGGGCACGCGAGGACGGCGCGCTTCTTTTTTACGGGTTGAAACCCGGACGGATGCCATGAGCCAGCGTTGTTTTTATGAAGTTCTGGGGGTGGAGCGCACAGCCTCGATCGAGGAACTGAAAGGCGCTTATCGCAAGCTTGCGAAAGAACTGCACCCTGATCGCAATCCCGGCAACACCGACTGCGAACATCGCTTCAAAGACATCAACCACGCCTATGATATTCTGAAAGACCCCGACAAACGCGCCGCTTACGATCGCTACGGCCATGCGGCGTTTGACGGCGGCATGGGCAATGGGCGCGGGCCGGGCAACGGCTTCGATTTTTCCTCCACCTTCACCGATATTTTCGACGATCTGTTCGGCGATTTTACGGGGGGACGCAAAACCCGCCGCCAGAATCGCGGCGCGGATCTGCGCTACAATCTTGAACTGACTCTGGAAGAGGCCTTTGGCGGCAAACATGCCGAAATCAAAGTGCCCAGCGCAATTGCGTGTGAACCTTGTGGGGCCAGCGGTGCCGAGCCCGGCAGCAAGATCGAGCAATGCCCCACCTGTGCCGGCATCGGCAAGGTGCGCGCGGCGCAAGGCTTCTTCACCATCGAGCGCACGTGTCCCTCGTGCCGTGGGCAGGGCCGTTTTGTGCGCAATCCGTGCAAGGCCTGCAAAGGCCAGGGCCATGTGCAGAAGGACCGCATCCTCGCGGTGGATATTCCCGCAGGTGTCGAGGAAGGCACGCGCATCCGTTTGTCCGGCGAAGGGCAGGCGGGCATGAATGGCGGGCCCAATGGCGATCTCTATATCTTTATCGCCCTTGCGCCGCACCCGATCTATCAGCGCGATGGCGCGGATTTGCATTGCCGCGCTCCGGTCTCTTTCGTCACCGCAGCCCTTGGCGGCGAAATCGAAGTACCGACGCTTGATGGCAAACGCTCCAAAGTCACCATCCCCGAAGGCGTGCAATCGAACCGTCAGGTGCGTCTGCGCGGCAAGGGCATGCCGGTGTTGCGCGGCGGCGGGCTGAAAGGCGATCTCTATGTCGAGATCGCGGTGGAAACGCCGGTCAAACTGTCGAAGAAGCAGAAACAGATCCTGCGCGACTTCGAAGAGGCGAGCACCGAGGGCACCCACCCTGAATGTGAAGGGTTCTTCGCGCGGGTGAAAGATTTTCTCAGCGGCGACCCGGCGCGCTAAACCAGCTTAATCGGTTTGTCGTTGCAACAATGTGTTGAGATTGGGAAGGTCGTCCGCGGCTTTGAACATCGCATCGAAGCGTCCCTCGTCCAGCATCTGATGCGCGACCGCTTTTAACACACCAAAAGCCGCCCGCGCCGGGCCGGAGCCTGCACTCACGCGCCGGACACCAGCCGATTTTAACGTGGCGATCGGCGCAAGGCCGGGCGCGGTCAGAACGTTGAGCGGCAGATGGACCGCCGCGGCAATAGCGCGTATCTGCGCATCATCCACCAGCCCAGGTACGAAGAAACCATCTGCCCCCGCCGCTTCATAGGTTTGCCCGCGCCGGATGGTTTCCTCCAGCAATGCTTCGGGCGCTGCGAGCTTGCGCAAATAGGTGTCGGCCCGCGCATTGATGAAAACACTCAGGCCCTTGCGCTGCGCCGTGCGTCTGATGGCGCGGATTTTCGCGGCCAACAGATCGGGCGGGTTCCTGCCGTCTTCCAGATTGATGCCCGATGTCCCGGCCTCGATCAGCTTCACCACAAAATCGGCCACTGTTTCGGGCGCGGCATCGAGCCCGGCCTCGGCATCCACGCTCAGGGGCAGCTCGATGACCCGCGCAATCTCGCGCACCGCCGCCAGTTGTGTTGCGGGCGGGATATTCTCACCATCGGCGAAACCATGGGCCCAGGATAGCGCTGCGCTCGAAGTGGCGATGGCGCTGGCGCCACAGTCTTCAACCAGCCGGGCGCTGGCGGCATCCCAGGCATTGGGCAGGACAAGACATTTGCCTGGTCCATGCAACTTCCCGAATAGAGCGGTCTTCTCATTAAGTGTGGTCATGGCGTTGCATCCCATTTGACGATGCGTAAGGCTCAACCAACTGGTTCGCGTCGGCAACCGGTGCTTATGGGGTAACGGCTCTGTCGAGCCTGCATAGGAGGAAGAAGACAGGTTGGACGCATTTGTGCGTTCATTCTGTCTCGTATCGAGTATGGGATCACCGGTGTTTCACGACGAATTGAGATTTTTACGGGGGGCGCTCGCCCGCCCGCGCAGCGTCGGCGCCATTGCGCCGTCCAGCCCAGCACTGGCCCGCGCCATCGCGGCACAGATTGATCCCATTCTACCCGGCAAGGTGCTGGAACTCGGCCCCGGAACCGGTGTGGTGACACAGGCCATCGTCGATATGGGGATCGTGCCTGAACGGCTGGTAATGATCGAATTTGATCCGCACTTCGCCACTCTGCTGGCCGAACGCTTTGGGAGCGCGCGCGTCATTGAGGGGGATGCCTTCGATCTTGCGAAAACGCTGGGAAGCCGGGGCGCGCCGTTCGCCGCCATCGTTTCGGGCCTGCCGCTGCTCAACCAGCCACCACAGCGCCGCAAGGCGCTGATCGATACCGCACTCGACCGGCTGTTGCCGGGCGCGCCCTTTATTCAGTTCTCTTATGGCTTGAAACCGCCCGTCCTCGGCACGCTGAAGGCGCCCGTTCAACTGGGCGCCTTCGTCTGGCGTAACTTGCCGCCAGCGCGTGTCTGGGTCTATCGGCGGGCCTGATTACCGGTCTGATTACTCAGCCGCTTGCGCAAGCTGTGGGGCAGCCTGCAACACGTCGGGGCCGACATGGGCTTCGAACACTTTGAAGTTTTCGCGGAACATGCCGACCAGTTTCTGCGCCTGCGCGTCATAGGCAGCTTTGTCTGCCCAGGTGTCGCGCGGGTTGAGAATTTTGGAATCGACGCCAGCCACCGCAACCGGCACGCGGAAGCGGAAGTTCGGATCAACCCGCATTTCTGCATTGGCGAGCGAGCCATCCAGCGCTGCTGCCAGAAGCGCGCGGGTCGCCTTGATCGGCATACGCGAGCCCGTGCCGAAGGCGCCGCCGGTCCAGCCGGTGTTCACCAGCCAGCAATCGGCCTGATGTTCGGCGATCAGATCGCGCAGCAGATTGCCATATTCGCTCGGGTGACGCGGCATGAACGGCGCGCCGAAGCAGGTGGAGAAGGTCGGCTGCGGTTCTTTGCCAAGGCCTTTTTCTGTTCCGGCCACTTTTGCGGTGAAGCCCGACAGGAAGTGATACATCGCCTGGCTCGGTGTCAGCTTGGCAATCGGCGGCAACACGCCAAAGGCATCCGCCGTCAGCATGATCACGTTCTTCGGGTGCCCGGCGCGGCCCGTTTCGCTGGCATTGGGAATGTAATCGATCGGATAGGCCGCGCGGGTGTTTTCCGCATAGCGCGCATCGTCGAGATCGAGCTCGCGCGTATCGGGGTCCATCATCACGTTTTCGAGCACGGTGCCGAAGCGTTCTGTGGTGGCGAAAATTTCCGGCTCGGCTTCGCGCGACAGGCGGATCACTTTGGCATAGCAGCCGCCTTCAAAATTGAAGACGCCATGCTCGCCCCAGCCATGCTCATCGTCACCGACCAGCGTGCGGGAGGCATCGGCCGAGAGCGTGGTCTTGCCGGTGCCCGACAGACCAAAGAAAATCGCCGCTTTGCCATCTTTGCCGACATTGGCCGAGCAATGCATCGGCATCACCCGTTTGGCGGGCAGCAAATAGTTGAGAATGGTGAAGACCGACTTCTTCATTTCACCGGCGTAAGAAGTGCCGCCGATCAGAACCATCTTCTTGGTGAAGTTCACCGCCACAATGGTCTTGCTCACCGCGCCGTGCCGGGCCGGATCGGCCTCAAAGTTTGGCAGATCGACAATGGTGAAGTCCGGCGCAAAGCCCTTGAGGTCTTCGGCGGTGGGGCGGATCAAAAGCTGATGGACGAACAGAGAATGCCAGGCAAATTCGGTGATGACGCGCACCGGCAGGCGATGGCTGGGGTCGGAGCCGCCGAACAGGTTCTTGGCATACAGCTCGCGGCCTTCGGCAAATTTCATCATGTCGGCATGCAGCGTATCGAACTGCGCCGGGGTCATGGATTTGTTGTTGTCCCACCAGACCTGGTTTTCGCTGGCAGCGTCGCGCACCACGAATTTATCGTTGGCGGAACGGCCGGTGTGTTGACCAGTCAGCACGACCAGCGGGCCGTTCTTGGCGACATGGCCTTCGCCCGCGGCGATTGCACGCTCATACAGCGCGGGTGCGGTCAAATTCCAGTTCACCGCTTTCAAATTCCGGAATCCATGACTCTCAAGCCCATACGCGCCTGATTGTCCTGCGTCCTTCGACATGATCGCTCCTGTTGACGCCCGGCCTGCGGGCAGCATTTCCGTTGTATATAATGTACGCCTAGCATAGGCGTTGATCGCCCACCCCGACAAGGAAAGCCCTACTCCCTCTGACGGAAAAAGCGCAAGGCGCACCAAAGGTTAAGGTGAAGACGCAACGTCGCGGCAGCTGGGCTTTTTGCACCTGCGAAGACCTCTTTAAGAGCTTGAATCATGAGCCTTTCCGACAACGAACTGGAACGCTATGCGCGCCATATTGTGCTGCGCGAAGTGGGCGGTGTGGGGCAGGCGCGGCTGAAGGCGGCGAAAGTTCTGGTGGTGGGGGCGGGGGGGCTAGGCTGCCCGCTGGTGCTTTATCTGGCGGCCGCCGGGGTGGGCACCATCGGGTTGGTGGATTTTGACACCGTCTCGCTGTCCAACCTGCAACGCCAAATCGCCCATCGCACGGCGGATATTGGGGCGCTGAAGGCGGTCTCCGCCGCCCGCGCCGCCAGCGCGATCAACCCGGATGTCCGGATTGAACCCCTAAACGTGCGGCTGACCCCCGCCAATGCGCTGGCAGTGATCGGCGCCTATGATCTGGTGGCCGACGGGTCGGATAATTTTGAGACCCGCTTTCTGCTCAATGACGCCTGCTTTTTTGCCCAAAAACCGCTCATTTCGGCGGCGGTGACGGAGTTTGACGGGCAGCTTTCGACCTATCGGGCTTTTGATCGGACAGGGGCCTATCCCTGTTACCGCTGCCTCTTTCCCGCGCCGCCGCCGCCGGGCACCGTGCCCAACTGTTCTGAAGCGGGGGTGCTGGGGGCTGCCGCCGGGGTCATGGGCACGCTTCAGGCGCTGGAGGTGCTCAAAGAGATTTTGGGGGTGGGGCAGGGGCTGGCAGGCAGGCTGCTGATTTATGATGCGCTCGACACCCGCTTTCGCACCGTCCGTGTGCGCCCCGATCCGGCCTGCACGTTGTGCGGGCAACATCCCACGATTCACGATCTGTCGGGACATCCGCCACCTTTAACGGCGGCTTAAAGCCGAGTCGTCACAGTGGCTTCATCCGGGGCCATTGAATGTCGCAAATTCATTTCGAGGTTTTTCGCCGTCACGGCGCCAAAGGCGGCTGGACGTTGCACGAAGTCGTATCTACCCGGCAGAGCGCACTCGACATCGCTACCACATTAATGACGGCGCAACAGGCGACCGGCGTGAAGGTGGTCAAGGAAACCTATGACGATGCGAGCGGCGAATATCGGACGCTGAAAATCTTTGAAGACGGGCACAACCAGATGAAGGCAGAGCCCGTCGTTGAAGATGTGCCCAATGCGCTGCCCT
>DATJDE010000406.1:0-11048 GCA_035497595.1 Rhizomicrobium sp.
CAGCATTTTGGGGATGAACTGGATCTGCTGCAGGAAGGGGATCTTCACATGCAGGCCCGGCTCGGTGACGAGCTGTTTGGGAGCGCCGAATTGCAACAGCAGAACCTGTTCACGCGGGTTCACTGTATAGAGCGAGAAGAGCGACAGGATGAGGACGATACCGACCGCGATCATGCCGAAAAATGCGCCATTGCGGTTCATTGGGCCGCTCCTGTGGAAGGCTGCGCCACGGGCTGGGCAGACGACATGGGCCGTTCGGTCACTGTCACGCTCTTGTTGCTGTTGGATTTGAGTTCAGACAGCGGCAGGTAGGGCACGACACCCTTCACGCTATCATCGATCAGCACCTTGTTGGAGCCGGCATACACCTCGCTCATGGTTTCGAGATACATGCGCTTGCGGGTGACGTCTGGCGCTTTTCTGTATTCCTCATAGACCGAGAGGAAGCGTTTGGCTTCACCGCTCGCCTCGGCGGTCACGCGCTGTTTGTAGGCTTGCGCCCCTTGCACAATGCTGGCGGCCTTGCCGCGGGCTTCCGGGATGATCTTGTTGGCATAGGCTTCGGCTTCGTTGCGCATACGCTCCTGGTCGGCACGGGCGGCCTGCACGTCGCGATAAGCATCGAGCACTTCGTCCGGCGGATCGACCTTTTGCATTTTCACGTCGGTGACGGCGACGCCAGCGCCATAGGTATCCAGCGTCTTTTGCATCAAATCGCGAACTTCTCTCTGGATGGGTTCGCGATCCTGCGTGAGGATGGGTTCGATGGGGTTTTTGCCGACAACCTCACGCATGGCGCTTTCCGCCACGGCGCGCACGGCCAGATCGGGATTTTCGACCTTGAAGGTGTAATCCACCGCGTCCTTGACCACCCAATAGATGACGAAGTTCACGTTGACGATGTTTTCGTCGCCCGTGAGCATCAGCCCTTCCTGGGCCACGTCTTCAACGGAGGCTTCGCTGCGCGCGGTGCCAGCGGCGTGATAACCGATGGTGATCTGGCGCGGGCGGGTCACATCGACGATGGTCACCGTTTCGATTGGCCAGGGCAGGTGGTAGTTGATGCCGGGGGCTGTGCGGCTGACAAACTGGCCGAAACGCAGGACCACGCCCTGTTCGGACGCCGACACAATATAGATGCCGCTGATCAGCCAGACCGCGGCCACAGCCAAGGCGATGACCGCAAGGCCGCCGCCGCCAATGCCCGGACCGCCAAAATTGCCGGGCAAAATGTTTTTCAGCCGATCCTGGGCACGGCGCAGCATTTCTTCAAAATCGGGGGGCTGGCCGCCACCGCCGCCGCCACCAGTCGGGCCCCTGCCCCACGGGCCACGGCCACCATTTCCAGTATTGCCGGGTGGCGGATTGCCGCTTCCATTGCCGGGCTGATTTGTCCAGGGCATCGATTGGTTCCAATAAGCTCTGGGGTATATAGGTGGAGACTTCCCCACGCGCAAACCTTGAGGCAGCGCAAATCATGGCCGCGACTAAAGATGACGTTTTAAAAGCACTTTCCAGGGTCATTGACCCGCAAAGCGGCAAGGATGTGGTGTCTGCCGGGTTGATTGAAGGTCTGACCGTGCGCGATGGCAATGTTGGCTTCGCCGTGGAAGTTCCAGCCGCGCGTGGGCCTTCTGCCGAACCGCTGCGCAAAGCCTGTGACGCGGCGGTGGCGGATCTGCCGGGCGTATTTTCGGTGACTGCCGTGCTGACTGCCCATAACGCGCCAGTCAACGCACGGCGCGGCCATGGGCATAGCCATGGTCAGGCTCCCGGGGTGCAGCAGGCCACGCCGGGTATTGCCGGTGTGACCTCGATTATCGCGGTGGCGAGCGGCAAGGGTGGGGTCGGAAAATCAACCGTCGCGGTGAATTTGGCGCTGGGGCTTTCCCGGCTGGGGCTGAAGGTTGGGCTTCTGGATGCCGATATTTATGGGCCGAGCGTGCCGCGGCTGCTCGACATTCGCCATAAACCGCAAAGTGACGGCAAGAAGTTGATCCCTATTGAGAAGATGGGGATCAAGGCGATGTCCATCGGCTTCATGGTGAAGGAAGACGAGGCGATGATCTGGCGCGGGCCGATGGTGCAATCGGCCCTGACGCAGATGATGAATGATGTGGCCTGGGCGCCGCTGGATGTTCTGGTGATCGACATGCCGCCGGGCACCGGCGATGCGCAGCTCACCATTGCCCAGCGCGTGCCGCTGAAGGGCGCAGTGATTGTTTCGACGCCGCAGGACATTGCGCTGATTGATGCGCGCAAGGGCATTGCGATGTTCAACAAGACCCATGTGCCGGTGCTGGGCGTGGTGGAGAATATGAGCACCTTTATTTGCCCCAATTGCGGGCATGAGACTCATATTTTCGGCCATGGCGGCGCGCGGGCCGAGGCGGAAAGACTGGGCGTGCCATTTCTGGGCGAAATTCCGCTGACGCCGATTGTGCGTCAGACATCGGATGCGGGAACGCCTATTGTGGACTACGCTCCGGACAGCGCGGAGGCACGCGCGTTTCTGGCTGTGGCTGAGGCCGTGGCCAAGGCGATTGCCGCGCCGCAGCGGGCAGCACCGAGGATTGTGATCGAATAGAGGATCTGGCCATGGCAAAGACACCGGTACAAAAAGCTCCGCGCAGGACGGTGAAGCGGCCACTTCCGGATGTGGCGGCGGCGGCGAAGAGAGGCCCGAAAATAAAGCGGCGCTGGGATTTGGTGGATGAAGCCTCGCTGGAATCCTTTCCCGCGAGCGATTCGCCGGCCTGGAATTCGCGCGGGACGCCGCGGGCGTAGATTCAGGCGTTGTAGTTGAGGCGCAAGCCCGGGGAGCGCCAGTCCATGCTGGCGAGTTTGCCGGTTGAAGACATGGTGACATAAGCGGTTTTCATGTCGCTGCCGCCCCAGCAGATGTTCGTACACAGAAGATCGGGCAGTGGCGTGTGTTCGAACTTTTTGCTGTCGGGCCAGAAGGTGCTGATGCCGCCTGCCAATATGGTGGCGACGCAGACCCCGCCATCGGCCTGCACACCCAGAGAATCGAAATAGGCAAGGCCTGGATAGGCGCCTTCGAAATTGGCCGGGGTGAAGCCGCCGGGCAGGTTTGCTTTGCCGGGCGCTTCGAGCGGCAGGCTCCACAACCGGCCCGGCATGGTTTCGGCGTAGTGTACCGTTTTGCCATCGGGCGACAGGCCGACGCCGTTGGGGGACACCAATTCTCTCAGTACACGGACGATGTGGCTGCCATCGGCTTTAGCATAGAACAGATTGCCGTAGAGGCGGCGTGTCTCATCGGCGCTGCCGTGATCGGTGAACCAGAAGCCGCCATCTGTATCGAACACCAGATCGTTGGGCGCGCCCAGACCCATGCCGTCACACTCCGAATAGAGCGTTTCGATTGTGCCGGTGGAGAGATTCACCCGCTCGATGCGACCGGGCTGTTTGTTCGGCGGGGTGTGACCGGGGATCATCAGCCCGCCACGATCATGCATTTCGAAATTGCCGCCATTGTTGCAGACATAGAGCGCGCCATCGGGGCCGATGGCCAGACCGTTGGGGCCGCCACCCGGCACGGCGATGGTGTGGGTTGTGCCATCGGGGCGGACGCGGGTGATGCGCCCGACCGGAATTTCCACCACGATCACCGAGCCGTCATCCATCGCCACAGGGCCTTCGGGAAAAACGAGGCCGGTAGCCAGTTCGCGAATCTGCATGGGTTATCTTCCGGGCGTGGCGGCTCAAGGCTAACGCGGCGATGGCGGGAAGGATAGAGTGTCTTACTCAGGCCCGTTCGAGCGTGACGAAGCTGTAGGCAAGGCCCGCGGCACTGACATGATCTTCGCGCGCAGCTTCGCGCCATGGGGAGCGATCGAACACAAAGATCGTATCTCCCGCGATATCGGCGTGGATCTGTGTGAGATGGATGCGCGTGGCCAGGGGCAGTGCGGCACGATAAATTTCCGCGCCGCCGATGATCATGGTTTCCGCTGCGTGGTGCTGGGCGGCATGGGCCAGCGCCTGTTCAAGGCTGGGCACCACCGTTGCCCCTTCGGCGTGATAGGCGCGGGCGCGTGTGACCACAATGTTCAGGCGACCGGGCAGAGGTTTCTTCGGCAGACTTTCCCAGGTCTTGCGGCCCATGATGTTGGGCTTGTCCATGGTGAGCGCCTTGAAGTGGCGCATGTCCTCGGGCAGGCGCCACGGAATGGTGCCGTTCTTTCCGATCACGCCATTGTCGGCCATCGCCAGGACGAGAGAGAGCGGTGTCATACGCCGGGCCTTTTCAGGGTCGTGACGGAGAGGCACTGAATGTTCATGTCCGGGTCATGTTCGGGTGGCCATAGTGCGCGGGTGACGGATTGCCTGGAAAAGGGAACTTCTTCCCACTCCACGCATTACGGAATGAGAAAGGACTACCATGAAAAAACTTTACCTGTCTGCGAGTGCGTTGTGCCTGATATTCGCTGCGACCGGCGCGATGGCGCAGAACGACCGCAATGATCGGGGCCGCGACCACAACAATCGCCCTGCCGTATCGCAACAACAACAGCGCCCTGCCCATAAGGCGCAGCAGCAACATCGCCCTGCGCAGAATACGCAGCGGCCCCGTATTGAGGTGCGCCCTGGCGGACATGCCCAGCCGCAGCGCCCGCCTCAGGCGAACAACCGACCGGGGAACAACCGGCCAGGGACCAACCGGCCGGGTAACTACAACCGGCCGAGCTTCAACCATAATCGCCCGCACGTGCGGCCGGATTATACGAAATACCGCCGGGCAACGACGGCATCGAAGCGTTATCGGGCCGGCGTTTATCATGCACCGCACGGCTATCGCTATCAGCGTTGGAGCTATGGTCAGTATCTGCCGTCGAGCTATTTCGCACGGTCGTTCTGGCTGACCAACGCCCTTGCCTATGGGCTGTTCTCCCCGCCGTCTGATGCGGTGTGGGTGCGCTATGGGCCCGATGCGCTGCTGGTCGACCGCTATAATGGCGAGGTCATCAGCGTTCAGTACAACGTGTTCTATTGAGTTCGTTGTAGAACACGCGAAAACCCCGGTGCTGCGGCGCCGGGGTTTTTGTGTTTCAGCCCGCCATGTCTTTAGACCGCTACGTCCGCTTTGATATGCGGATGGGCCTGATAGTTTTCCAGCGTAAAATCTTCGTAGGCGAAGCTGAAAATATCCTTCACCTCCGGATTGATGCGCATCTGCGGCAGCGCATACGGGCTGCGGGAGAGCTGTTCGCGGGCCTGATCGAGATGATTGAGATAAAGATGGGCATCGCCCAGCGTGTGAATGAATTCGCCGGGCTTGAGGCCGGTGACTTGTGCCAGCATCTGGGTGAGCAGCGCATAGCTTGCGATGTTGAAGGGTACGCCCAGAAATATATCGGCTGAGCGCTGATAGAGCTGGCAACTGAGCTTGCCGTTCGCGACATAAAACTGGAACAGGCAGTGGCAAGGTGGCAGCGCCATCTTTGGCACATCAGCCGGATTCCAGGCGGTGACGATGAGGCGGCGCGAATCCGGGTTGCGCTTGAGATCGGCCACCAGATTGGCGATCTGATCGATGGTGGCGCCGCCTTCTGCGGGCCAGGAGCGCCATTGGTGCCCATAGACCGGCCCGAGATTTCCCTTTTCGTCCGCCCACTCGTTCCAGATGCTGACACCACGATCCTGCAACCATTTGACGTTGGTATCTCCGCGCAGGAACCACAGAAGTTCGACGATGATCGCCTTGGTAAAAAGTTTCTTGGTGGTGAGAAGGGGAAAGCCCTTTTCCAGATCGAAACGCATTTGATGGCCGAACACCGACAATGTGCCAGTTCCGGTGCGGTCTTGTTTTTTGGCCCCGTGGCTGAGCACGCGGGTCATCAGGTCATGATATTGCTGCATGGAACTGTTTTTTCGATTCCCGGCCAGTGTAGGCAACCCCTTGGGCCGCGTTAAGAGGCCTGAAGACGAAGGCTGGTTCCCCTTCTCATCCGGCCGCTCTGCGCCTATATAAGGCTTGTTCGGGCTTGCTCGGACTACGGCGATAAACGGCTGCGTAATAAGCGGACTGGACCCGGGGGCGGTACCCGGCGCCTCCACCATATGCCCTTCCCCTCAAACTGGGATTTGGGAGGGTATTTGTGGGGGCGAAACAGGATCGACAGACGTGTAAAGGCTGACCTTTCGCTCGGTATGGTATCCGCCGTCATCGGGCTAATTGTACAGGTGCCAACGATAATGAAATGGCCCTCGCTGCCTAACTACGGTTAGCTAAGCGCGGTTCGGGGAGCACCGGGCAACAGAAGCTCCCCACTTAATTCTCCCACCTGGCCACTTATTGCGTAGCGGGCCCTCTTGTGGTGTAGGCGATGAGGGCGGCAAGAATGCAGACAGCGCCGCCGATGGCGATGGCATGGCCGATGCCGATGAGGCCGCCAAGCCAGCCAAGGATTAACGAGCCCCACGGCATCATGCCCAGAAACCCCATTGTATAGAGCGCGACGACGCGGCCACGCATGTGATCTGCGGCAACCGTCTGGATGATGGTGTTGGTGGAGCCGCCGAGCAGCATGAGGCTGAACGCGGTGGGCACCGACAGAATCATGGCCAGCGGCAGCGTTGGCGCGTTAGCGAACAGGCAAAGGCCCAGCCCGAAGGCGGCGGCCGAGATGATGGGTACCGTGCTCAACTTGTGCTCGTGGATACGGGCGAGTGCATAGGCGCCGCAAAGCGCGCCTGCACCGATGGCGCCCAAAAGATACCCAAGCTCGCGCGAGCCTTGCCCCAGCACATCGCGCACGAAAGCGGGCATCATTTGAATGTAGGACGCGCCAAAGGCGGAGCTGATCCCGATCAGTATCAGCGCCTGGCGGATCTGCCGGTTGCGCCACGCGTAATTAAAGCCTGCTTTCAATTCTTGCAGCGGGTGGGCAAGGACCCTTTGGGGACGCGGGGCAACCTTGATGAGGAACAGGCTGGTGAGGACTGCGCCGTAGGATATGGCGTCTATCGCAAAACAAATCCCCTCCCCCACCGTAGCAACGAGGATGCCCGCAATGGCTGGGCCGAGGATGCGGGCGATGTTGAACATCACCGAATTGAGCGCGATGGCGTTGCGCAAATCGGCCTTGCCCACCATGTCGGTGGTGAAAGCCTGACGGGTGGGCATGTCGAAAGCGTTGATAACGCCCTTGAACAAGGCAAGCACGACAATGTGCCAGACGGCGATGACGCCCGTGAGGGTGAGGATGGCGAGCGTGGCCGCCTGCAACATGCAGAGGGCTTGGGTGACGATGATGAGTTTGCGCCGGTCCACGCGGTCGGCGATCATGCCGCCGAAGGCCGAGAGAAAGAACACCGGCACCTGACTGCAAAACGCCACAACGCCCAGCATCAGGGGCGAATTGGTCAAGGCATAGACCAGCCAGCCTTGTGCCACCATTGTCACCCATCCGCCCATCAGCGACACAATCTGGCCGCTGAAGAACACGCGGTAATTGCGGTGGCGGAAAACCTCGAACAGGGCAAGGGCGCTGGGGCGCCTGGTTTCGGGCGGCGGCACCTCTTCGGGCACAACGGCCAAATTTTCGGGCTCGATGGTCATGAGGTGTGGTCAGGCACCCTTGCCTTCGCAGGCAAGACGCTGTTCGCTTGGGCAAGCGTTTTTCGACCCGACGTTTTCGGACCCAACACTTTCGGACAGAGATTTTGCCATGGCTTCAACCGACCTACTCTTTGAACCATTCCGGCTCAAGGGGCTCACGCTGCCCAACCGCATTGTGATGGCGCCGATGACGCGCTCGCGTTCGCCCGGGCAGGTGCCGGGAGAGAATGTTGCTGCCTATTACCGGCGCAGGGCCGAGGGCGGGGTTGGGCTGATTGTGACGGAAGGGACATCTCCTGCGCATTTTTCGGCGTCGAACGATGCCAATGTACCGGCTTTTTTTGGCGAGGCGGCGCTCAAGGGCTGGGCCAATGTTTTGCAGCAGGTGAAGGCGGCTGGCGGATTGATCATGCCGCAGCTTTGGCATCAGGGCGTGGTGCGCCATCCCGGGACTGGGCCATATCCCGAACAACCGTCCATGGCGCCTTCGGGCATTGCGCGGCCGGGCAAGCAGGTGGCCGAGCCGATGAGCAACAGCGATATTGCCAATGTGATTGAGGGCTTCGCCAAAAGCGCAGGCTACGCGAAAGACCTTGGCTTTGACGGGCTGGAGATTCATGGCGCGCATGGCTATCTGATCGACCAGTTTTTCTGGGACGGCACCAACCAGCGTGCCGATAAATTTGGTGGTTCACTGGAACAGCGCACCACCTTTGCCGCCGAAATTGTGGCTGCGGTGCGGGCGCAGGTGGGCGCGGATTTTCCGATTCTGCTGCGGTTTTCGCAATGGAAGCAGCAGGATTATACGGCCCGACTGGCGCCGACACCGCAAGAGCTGGAACGTTTTTTGAAACCGCTCGCCAATGCGGGCGTGGACGTGTTTCATTGTTCGACACGGCGTTTCTGGGAGCCGGAATTTCCCGAGAGCGGCTCGGACATGAATCTCGCGGGCTGGACCAAGAAGATCACCGGGCTGCCGACCGTGACGGTGGGATCGGTCAGCCTCGATCTGGATTTCATCACCTCATTTGCCAAGCCGGAAACCACGCTGCAGGCAGGCAATATCGAGCGGCTGATGGAGATGATGGCGCGCGGGGATTTCGATCTCGTCGCCGTGGGGCGAGCGCTGATCGCCAATCCCGATTGGGCGAACAAGGTGCGCGACGGGCGCAGCGCGGAGTTGAAGCCGTATGACGCCCAATCGCTGGCTGATTATATCTAGGCGGGGAACCGAATCGTACGCGCACCGGCCACGCCCCAGCGCCCTCTCCTGCGCGGCGGCGCCAGGGGCGGCACGCAGCGAGGCGTGTGTGAAAACGCCCTTTTTTCTTGACAGCTATTGAATTTATGCAACTGACAGGAATGTTCGGTGGGCAAGGGCGGCGCGGACATTGACTCAGCGGGCCTGCCGCCTAAGTCTCTCGCCGAACCGGGCTGAGATGTATGGCAAAAGATTATATCGGATATCAGGCTTTGACCGATGCGGCGCTGCGCTCTGTCGTGCGCGATGCGTTGCGCCGGGCCGAGAAGCAGGGCCTGATCGGTTCACATCATTTCTATATCACCTTCAAAACGCATTTTCCTGGCGTCGATATTCCTGATTTTCTCAAGGAACAGTATGCCGACGAGATGACCATCATCCTGCAGCACCAGTTCTGGGGTCTGAAGGTTCTGGACGATTATTTTGAAGTGGCGTTGTCGTTTCGCAAATTGCCTGCGACGCTTGTTATTCCGTTTCCCGCGCTCACCGCGTTTTTCGATCCCGGCGTACAGTTCGGGCTTCAATTCAAAAGCGGCGAAGAGGGCGAAATCCAAAACGGGTTGGCATCCCATTCCGCTAATCCCACCACCCTGCCCGGACCGAAGGAAAAGCCGCCTGCGCCGCCGCAGCCCGCAGCTGAACCCGGCGCGGAACCCGCGGCTGAGGTTTTGCCGACAGCTGGTGAAGTGGTGAACCTGGACGCATTCCGCAAGAAGTGAGTTTTCAACATGACGACGACACGTACAGAGACCGACACGTTCGGTCCGATTGAAGTTGCTTCAGACCGTTACTGGGGCGCGCAGGCACAACGCAGCCTGGGGAATTTCAAAATTGGCTGGGAAAAACAGCCGCTGCCGATTGTGCGCGCGCTGGGGATTGTGAAGCGCGCCGCTGCCGAGACCAATATGGCGCTGGGCCATTTGGACAAGAGCCTCGGCGAGACCATCGTCAAAGCGGCGCAGGAGGTGATCGAGGGCAAGCTCGATGCGCACTTCCCGCTAGCGGTGTGGCAGACGGGGTCTGGCACCCAGTCGAATATGAACGCCAATGAGGTGATCTCGAACCGCGCCATCGAAATGCTGGGCGGGGTGATGGGCTCGAAAAAGCCTGTGCATCCCAACGACCATGTGAATATGAGCCAGTCGTCGAACGACACCTTTCCGACGGCGATGCATATTGCCTGCGCCGAGGAAGTGTATCACCGGCTGCTGCCTGCGTTGCAGACGCTGCGCAATGCGCTGAACGACAAGGCCCATGCGTTTAAAGACATCATCAAGATCGGCCGCACCCATACGCAGGATGCTACGCCGCTGACGCTGGGGCAGGAATTTTCGGGCTACACGCAGCAAATCCAGAACGGCATCGAGCGGATTGAGCAGTCTTTGCCCAAGCTGATGGAACTGGCGCAAGGCGGCACCGCTGTCGGCACCGGGCTGAATGCCCCGGTTGGGTTTGACGTGATGGTGGCGGACAGGATTGCAGCCATTACCGGCATGAAGTTCAAGACCGCGCCGAACAAGTTTGAGGCGCTGGCGGCCCATGATGCGATGGTGTTTGCGCATGGCGCAATCAATACGGTGGCGGCGTCGCTGTTCAAGATTGCGCAGGACATTCGCTTTCTGGGCTCGGGGCCGCGCTCTGGGCTTGGCGAGTTGAGCCTGCCCGAAAACGAGCCGGGCTCCTCCATCATGCCGGGCAAGGTGAATCCGACCCAGTGCGAGGCGCTGACGCAGGTGTGCGTGCAGGTTTTCGGCAACAACGCGACGATTACCTTTGCGGGCAGCCAGGGGCATTTTGAACTCAACGTGTTCAACCCGGTGATGGCCTATAATTTCCTGCAAAGTGTGCGGTTGATGGCCGATGCGGCGGTGAGCTTCACCGACCATTGCGTTGTCGGCATCACCCCCCGGCTCGACAACATCAAAGCAGGGCTTGAACGCTCGCTGATGCTGGTGACTGCACTCGCGCCGAAGATCGGCTATGACAATGCCGCCAAGATCGCCAAGACCGCGCACAAGAACGGCACCACCTTGAAGGAAGAAGCAGTCAAGGGCGGCTATGTCACGGCGGAAGAATTCGACGCCGTGGTCCGTCCCGAAGACATGATTGCGCCGAAATAGCCTTGCTGAAAAAGCGATCCTTCTCGCTGTCCGGTCACCGCACCTCGGTGGCGCTTGAGGAAGAATTCTGGTCGATCCT
>DATJDE010000407.1:0-6169 GCA_035497595.1 Rhizomicrobium sp.
GCGCAAAGCGCCGAGGGAAGGGAACCCAGGCGTTCAATACCGATCAGTGTTGAACGCCTGGGTTCCCGTCCCCTCGCGGTCGCTCGGCCGGGAATAACAAAAGAATTTCAAGAAAATCAGTTTAAGCGCGCCGTTGCTCAGCCTGCTCCAGCTTCGCCAGCTCCACCTTCGCCCGCAGCTCGATCTCATCGAGCACGACCTGCAATTTCGGATCCGCAAACCCGTCCTGCCGCTTAGCTACCGCATGGGCGAGCCGGTTCAGCGTGGCACGCGGAATTCCGCCCGCAAGCAATCCGTCGCGAATATCATCCAGCATGTCGAGCAGGTCTTCGCCATGGGCAAGCCCCTTGGAGCGGCCCGAAAGGGAATCGTCCACCCCCTGCAACATCAGAATATTGTCGACCGCGGTCAGCGGGCCGGGGCTGGAGACCACCTGACCACGCACCGTCTCTGCCGCATCAGACAGGGTGAAAGCCGAGCTTGCCCCACCGCCGCTGCGCGCCGTGCGGCGGATGCTGGAGGTTTCGACCTTGCCGGGCCCTTTAATATCCAAATCGGGCAGTCCCATTGCGACACACACATCATGCGCCCCCATGGTTAAGAACTGGTTGCGGCCCCAGGCCAGACCGCACTAGCGTGGGCCGCGCGGCAAGCGGATACTCGCACCCATGCTCAACCCGGCCCTCGATCCCGGCGCATTGGCAAAAGCCTATCAGGCGAAAAACCGCATCCTGATTCCCAACCTGCTTGAGCCCGCCCCTGCGGAAGACCTGTACAACGTGCTGCTGCACGACACGCCGTGGACGCTGATCTATTACGATCATGGCAAAGTCATCACCCTGTCGCCCGAAGAGATGCAGCGCTTGGCCCCCGAAGAGCGCGCCCGCCGTATCACACAGGTCTATGGCGATGCGCGGACTCATTTCGGCTTCATCTATCAAGCCTTCCTGATGGCCGAGCATTACGCCCGCGGCACCTATCCCGGCCACCCGCTGCATAGCGTGTTCGCCTTCATCAACAGTGCGCCCTTTCTCGATCTGGTGCGTAAAGTCAGCGGCATCAACAGCATCGCTCGCGCCGATGGACAGGCGACCCTGTTCGTACCCGGCCACTTCCTCAACACCCATGACGATCAGATCACCGGCCACAAACGGCGTGTCGCCTATGTGCTCAACCTGTCGAAAGACTGGAATCCGGATTGGGGCGGGTTGCTGCAGTTTTATGGCGCGGACAGAACAATCGATGAGGTCTTCGTACCGCGTTTCAACACGCTGGCGCTTTTCACCGTGCCGCAATCCCACGCCGTCACCGCCATCGCCCCTTACGCGCCGGTGGGCCGCTTCGCCATCACCGGCTGGTTTGTGGATTAACCGGCCAAGGATTAGCCGGCCAAGGCTTAACCGGGGGGTGGGCCGTGCATATAGCTTTCAACCAGCGATCCGGCGACCAGCCGCCAACCATCGACCAGCACAAAGAAGATCAGCTTGAAGGGGAGCGAAATAATCACCGGCGGCAGCATCATCATGCCCATCGACATGAGAATAGAGGCAACCGCCATGTCGATCACCAGAAACGGCACGAAAATCATAAAGCCGATTTCAAAGGCACGCTTCAGTTCCGACAACATGAAGGCGGGCGCAATGGTGGTGATCGCAATATCAGCCGGCTTCGCAGGCGGTTTGGCGCGGCTCATATCCAGAAACAGTTTCAGATCGGCCTGGCGCACATGATCCAGCATGAAACCCTTGATCGGCACCGAAGCGCGATCCAGCGCCTGTTCGGTGGTGATCTGGTTGGCCATTAACGGCTCAACGCCGACCTTATAGGCTTCCTGAAACGTCGGCGTCATCACGAAGAAGGTGAGAAACAGCGACAGGCTGACAATCACCGTATTGGGCGGGCTCTGCGCCACGCCGAGCGCGGTGCGCAGCAGCGACAACACCACCACAATCCGCACAAAACTCGTCATCATAATAAGGATCGACGGCGCCAGGCTGAGCACCGTGATCAACGCAACAATCTGAACGATCCGGTCGGTAAAAATCCCGTCGCCGCTCAAATTAATCGACAAGGAATTGGCCGCCGCCGCGCCCGCCGCCGGATCAGCCGCAAACGCCACCCCCGGCAAAAAAACAAACGCAACCAGCAAAACTAAAAACGCAACTACTTTACCTCCCCCTTGTGGGGAGGTCGGAGAGCGAAGCGATCCGGGTGGGGGGCCGCTCTTTGCAACAGCCACCGCCCCCCGCCCGACGCGCTTGCGCGCGTCGACCTCCCCACAAGGGGCAGGTGAGAGAAGGGAGACGTGCGCCCTACGCATGTGGCGTCCCCGGCATTGGTGCATCGGAATTCTCAATCAGCGTGGCGCCTTGCGGCCCGATATAGAGAAGATGTTCACGCCCATCGCGGCGCACCAGCAAAAGCTTCTGCCGCGGCCCGATCATCAGCGTTTCCGAAATACTGAGGCGGCGCACTGCACCGGCCTTCACAATACCGGGCACGCCGTAGCGGCGCGCCGCCAATGCGGCGAGCCCCAAAAGGGCCAACACCACCAGAAGGGCACCGATGAAGCGTGCGATATCGATATATTCCATGCGCCGCATCTGAACCTGTTAGGCTTAATCACACGTTAAAAAGCGGAAGAATTTGCCCGGCAAAAAGGTTCGCTTGTGTTAATCCGGGATTAAACTTCAAAGCGCAGGATGCAGGTCCGTAAGGTTAACTACCTCTTAAGGTCCGTGCCATGAACCTGCCCGATGTCCCGTTGTTCTCGATGCTGCGCGAACGCATGTCGTGGCTGCACGCCCGTCAGGGCATGCTGGCGCAGAACGTCACCAATGCCGATACGCCCGGCTATGGTGCGCGCGATCTCAAAGCCCCGGATTTTCAATCGCTCCTGCGCAAGGACGCGCAAAGCCAGCAGATGGCGAGCAGCACCCGCGTCACCAATGCCCGTCACATCGCCGTGCAAACGGCCTCCCCCGCGGGCCGCTTCACCGATTATGCAGCCCCCGATATCGAAGCCTCGCTCAACGGCAACTCCGTCTCGCTGGAAAGCGAGATGATGAAAATGGCCGACACCCAGGCCGCCTATCAGGCCGCCACCAACATCTACAGCAAAGCCATCGACATGATGCGTACCGCCATTGGCCGTTCACAAGGATAGGAGACCTGATCCATGGACCTGAAAACTTCCATGCTCGTTGCAGCATCGGGCATGCGCGCACAATCCACCCGCATGCGCGTCATCGCCGAAAATATCGCCAACGCCAATTCCACCGCGCAAACCCCGGGCGGTGATCCCTATCGCCGCAAAGTCGCGACCGTGAAAAGCGATTTCGACAGCGCGCTGAACGCCACCCTCGTCAAACCCGGCAAGCCCGTCGCCGACATGACAGATTTCAGCATGCGGCTCGATCCCGGCAACCCGGCGGCCGATGAAAAAGGCTATGTCAAACTGCCCAATGTCAGCTCGCTGATCGAGGTGATGGACATGCGCGAAGCGCAGCGCTCCTACGAAGCCGACATCTCGGTGATGGAAGCCTCCAAATCCATGCTCGCCCGCACCGTCGACCTGCTCCGCCGCTAACGCTCTTTATTTTTGTCGCGCAATTTATCGGAAAAAACCGCTTCTCACTTTTCCGATTGCGCTCCGGAGGAATAACAAATGGCCATTCCCGCAGCAGCAGCCGCCGCCTATTCCGCCGTCGCCAAAATCGGCGCCTCGAGCGGCGCCGCCTCAGGCATAACATCGGGCGCCAGCATCGGCGGCCAGAATTTCGGCGACTTTCTCTCCAGCGCCGTGAAAGACAGTATCGGCACCATGAAACAGGGCGAAGCCATGGCAATGAAACAGGTCGCGGGCCAGGCCGATATTGTGGAAGTGGTGAACGCCGTCAATCAGGCCGAACTTACCCTCAACACCGTCGTTGCGGTGCGCGATAAGGTCATCCAGGCCTATCAAAGCATCATGCAGATGCCGATCTAGAAGAACCATCATGGGCCCCGCAGACTCCATAGACTTCGCACGGCAGGCCATCTACGTCCTGCTGCAAATCTCCGCCCCCGCCATGCTCACCGCGTTGATCGTCGGTGTCAGCATCGGGTTGCTGCAAGCCCTCACGCAGATTCAGGAAATGACCTTGGTCTTCGTGCCCAAGATCATCGCCATTTTTCTGGTGCTGCTGATCGCGCTGCCCTTCGCAGGCTCTGCCATGGCCGGGCTGATGAACGATGTGGTCCAACGCATCTCTGCCTATTAGCGTGTCATGACCATCACCCTCGGCACCATGTCGGGCCTACTCACCGTGTACATGCTGGTGTTCTGCCGCGTGGGGGCGATGATTTCGCTGCTGCCTGCCTTCGGCGACATGGGTGTGCCGCCGCGTGTGCGCCTGTCGCTGGCGCTGGCCGTTTCGCTCGCCATCGCGCCCACCGTCGCCGGGCTCTATAAAAACATCCCCGACGCGCCCATGGCGCTGGGTCTGCTCATCGCGCAGGAGGTGACCTGCGGCATCGTCATCGGCGCCATCGCACGGCTGATCATGAGCGCGCTGCAAGTCGCAGGCTACCTCATCGCCACCCAAACCGGCCTCGCCTTCGCACAAACGGTCGATCCCACCATGGGCGTGCAAGGCGCCATTCTGGGCACCTTCTTTTCGCTGCTCGGCACGGTGATGATCTTCGCCACCGATCTGCATCATCTGGCGCTGGGCGCCATCGAAGGCAGCTATCGCATGTTGCCGCCGGGGGGTTCGTTCCCCACCGGCGATCTGGCAGAACTTGCCATCCGCTATACCAGCGGGGCCTTTCTCATGGGGCTGCAACTCTCCGCCCCCTTCATCGTCTTCGGCTTTGTCGTCACCGCGTCCATCGGCCTGTTGGCGCGGCTGATGCCGCAGCTTCAGGTCTTCTTCATCGCCATGCCGATCAACATCCTGGCAGGCTTTCTCATCATGATGCTGCTGCTCGGCTCGATGATGACCATGTTCCTGACCTTCTACGCGCAACAAATGGCGCCGCTGCTCTAATGGCCGAAGATCGCGACGACGCCCAGCAAACAGAAGAACCCACCCAGCGAAAGCTCGAAGAGGCCCACAAACAGGGCGATGTGGTTCAAAGCACAGAGGTGACAACCTTCCTGGTGCTGGGCGCAGGCACCCTTGCCATCGCCTTGTTCGGCCATGCCGCGGTCACTGGGTTCGCCAGATATTTCACCGTCTTCCTGCAACAGCCGGATCAGTTCGTGGCCGATCCATCCAATGTGATGACACTGCTGAAAACGGTGATGATCGGCATGTTCGTTGTCGTCGCCCCCACCATCGGCCTTCTCATGGCCATCGCGCTCGGCAGCAATCTCATCCAGCACCGCTTCGTGTTCAGCACCCAGCGGCTGAAGCCGAGTTTTTCCAAGATCAATCCCTGGAGCGGCCTCAAGCGTATGTTCGGCTTCGAGGGCATGCTCAATCTCGTCAAAGGCCTTCTCAAGATCGGCGTTGTGGGATCAGTGCTGTGGATCGTGCTGTGGCCCCAGCGGGCCATCCTGCCCGGCCTTCTCGGCCTCTCCCCGCAAGAGATGACCGCGGTGATGATCGCGCTGTTGATGAAGGTGATGATCGCTGCCCTGTCCGTGCTCGCGGTGATCGCAGCGGCCGACTATTTCTTGCAGAAATACCGCTTCACCAAGCGCCACCGCATGAGCAAACAGGAGATCAAGGAAGAATTCCGCCAGTCAGACGGCGATCCCGCGATCAAGGCAAAAATCCGGCAAATCCGCACCGAGCGCGCCCGCCGCCGCATGATGGCCGAAGTGCCGAACGCCACCGTCGTCATCATGAACCCGACCCATTATGCCGTGGCCCTGAAATATGAAACCGGCCAGATGGCGGCCCCCATCTGCGTTGCCAAAGGCGTCGACGCGCTGGCCTTGCGCATTCGCGCCACCGCCGAAGAACACGGCGTCCCGGTGATCGAAAACCCGCCCCTCGCCCGCGCCCTGCACGCCGCCGTCGAGGTGGACGACCCCGTCCCCGCCGAACATTTCAAAGCGGTCGCCCAGGTGATCGGCTACGTCATGCGCCTGACCGGCAAACTCCGCCCGAACTAGGCCGTGAACTCATAAAAGGCGGGTGGTCGCGTTGTTCGAGTGGCAACGGGCCTTTTGCTGGAG
>DATJDE010000408.1:0-1511 GCA_035497595.1 Rhizomicrobium sp.
GCGTCGAAGCCGAATTCCTGCGTCAGTTCGATCATGGCGCGGGGCTTTGGCAGGGCGCCTGGCGGGCGTCAAGGGTGAAGGCTATTTCTGCGCCTCCCGCCACTTTTTCACCGCCGCCATGGTGCGCGCCACATGCTCATCCGGCGCAAGTTTGGTGTATTCCATCAGGATCGTGCCATCGGGGGCGATGACATAAGATGTGCGGTCGGCATTGGGCAGCAGCACGGTCATTTTCGCGTCGTAGGCTTTGATCACCTTGCCATCGGGATCGGCGGCGACGGCGAATTTGCTGCGACATTCGCTGACCGAGAATTTGTTGAGCGTGTCGATCTTGTCGTGGCTGACGCCGATCACCGTTGCGCCCAGTGCTTTGAACTGGTCGGTCGCTTCGGCGAAATCATGCGCTTCTATGGTGCAGCCTTTGGTGAAGGCCGCGGGGTAGAAATAGAGCACCACGGGGCCGCTTTTCAGCGCATCCGCCAGCGAGAAGGTGAAATCCTTGCCGCCGAGCGAGGCTTCGGCCGAAAAGTCCGGCGCTTTCTCGCCCACTTTGAGGGCGGCTTGCGCCGGAGCCAGGCTGAGGACCAGCAGACTCGCGGCTAGGGCAATGGCTTTCATCTCGCATCTCCAAACAAAGGGCGAGCCACCCTATTCCTTGATGAACCTGACGGCTCGTGAAATATGAAGGCTCTTAATTCCTACATAGGCAGTATATAGGATGTTATTGCTATAAAACAAGGGGAATTGTGCTTGTGAAATGATGGCAATTTGATAGCATGCGGGGGAGGTGACCATTGCAGAACTTGTCGATCAGAAATGTGCCGGATGAGATTGCGGACCAACTCAAGGCCCGCGCTCAACGTAACCACCGCTCTGTGCAGGGGGAGATTATGGCCATACTCGAAGACGCGATCGGTGGCGGGCCGGGGTTGCGGGAGCAGCAGCGGGCGTTTTTGCGTGAGGACCATCAGCCGATCTCGCCTGCGCGCAAACTGACCATTCGCGAGATTGCGCAATGGGCGAAGTTGTCTGGGCTGAAAACAGCGCCGGACTCGGTGCAGATGATCCGCGAAGACCGTGACAGATAAGGTTGTCGACGCCTGCGCGTTGGCGGCCATTCTGTTCGGCGAACCACAATCTGAAAACATGTTGGCGCGGCTGGATGGGCACAGGCTTTTTGCGCCAAGCCTCCTGCCTTACGAAATCGCCAGCATCGCGCGCAAAAAACTGCGGCTTTATCCCGACATGCGCGCGACAATTCTTGACGCGATCGATCGCTTCGACCGGATGGACATTACATTTGAAGCTGTGCCGCCGGATCAGGCGCTTCTGGTCGCGGCAGAGTTTGGGATCACGACCTATGATGCGTGCTATCTCTGGCTTTCGCGCGTGCAAAATGCGGAGCTTGTGACGCTGGACAAATTGCTCCAGCGCGCGGCGACAGGCGAAGATCTTTAGCCGTTACAGCGCCTCCTCATTCGTTTCGCCGGTGCGCACGCGGATGGCTTGTT
>DATJDE010000409.1:0-4093 GCA_035497595.1 Rhizomicrobium sp.
TTTTGGCGGTGTGTCGTGCGCGGGGAAGGCGACGGGTTTGAGTGTGTCGGTTGCTGTATCCAGCCGGTAGACGACTGCCGCGCGGTGGCGCTTTTCTGGCGGGACGTAGAAATCTGTATCGTGCATGGCGAGCGGCGTGAAAATACGCTCTATCAAAAAATCGCGGAAGGGTTTGCCTGCGATGCGGGCGACGAGGAAACCGAGCACATCGGTTGCGTGGCTGTAATGAAAGCGCTCCCCCGGTGCATAGAGCAGCGGCAGCGTGCTTAACGCTTTCATCCAGGCATCGGGCGGGGTGTCGATGGTGAGGACATCGCCTAATGTGCGCTGATAGGCATCCGCAATCGGGCCGACCGCGCTGAACGCATAAGACAGGCCGGCGCGGTGGGTGAACAGATCCTCGAAGGTGATGGCGCGCGGGGCGACGGCGGTCTCATCCAGCGGACCATCGGGGTGTTTAAGCACACGCATGTCAGCAAATTCCGGCGCCCAAGTGGTGATGGGATCGGAGAGTTTGAACCGGCCTTCCTCCAGCAGCATCAGGGCGGCGACCGAGGTGATCGGTTTTGTCATGGAGGCGATGCGGAACAACGTGTCCCGAGTCATCGGCAGGTTTTCGCCGATGTTGCGTTTTCCCACGGTGTCCAGCTGGATAAGTTCGCCGTTTTGCCAGATCAGCGTGACAAAACCCGATAAATCGCCCGCAGCGACCGTTTTTTGCAGGGTGGGCGTTATTTGCGCGAGCTTTTCGGATGAAAAGCCTGATTTGACGGGGACAGGATTATCCACAACTGTTCTCTCTGTTTCTTTGCCCACTATTGCTTTAGTGCACTTTCGGGTATGGCGCTCTCATGCGTCAATGCGCAGCCGCTTGGCGGGGCACGCAAAATCACTAGAATCCGATGGAATCAGGAGAGATTGGCATGGCGTTTGAGGGCCTCATGAAAGGCAAGCGCGGGTTGGTGATGGGGGTCGCGAACGACCGTTCCATCGCGTGGGGTATTGCGCAGGCACTGCACGAGGCGGGCGCCGAACTGGCTTTTACCTATCAGGGCGATGCGTTCAAAAAGCGCGTGTTGCCGCTGGTGGAACATATGAAACCCGCCGCCGTGCTGGATTGCGATGTCACCGATCAGGCATCCCTCGATGCGGTGTTTGAGGAACTTGGCAAGACCTGGGGCTCGCTGGACTTTCTGGTTCATGCCATCGCCTTTTCCGACAAGGAACAGTTGAAGGGCCGCTACGTTGACACGACGGCTGACAATTTTGCGCTGACGATGAACATCTCCTGCTATTCCTTCACCGCTTGCGCGCAGCGTGCCGAGAAGATGATGACCAATGGCGGGTCGATGGTGACGCTGACCTATTATGGCGCGGAAAAGGTGATGCCGCATTACAATGTGATGGGCGTGGCCAAAGCGGCGCTGGAGGCCAGCGTGCGCTATATGGCCGAAGATCTGGGCAAGAAGCAGATTCGCGTCAATGCGATTTCGGCGGGGCCGATCAAGACGCTGGCGGCCAGCGGGATTGGCGACTTCCGCTATATTCTCAAATGGAACGAATATAACTCGCCCATGCGGCGCACGGTGACCACGGAAGAAGTGGGCAATGCGGCGCTGTTTTTGTGCTCTGACCTTGGGCGCGCGGTGACGGGGGAATGTCTGCATGTGGATGCGGGCTATCACATTGTCGGCATGAAGGCCGAGGATGCGCCAGACATTGCGGTCGGCAAATAAATGCAGCTGGAGCTTCCACCGGGGCTCACCCTTTATTTCGCCCGGCATGGGCAGACGGTTGCCAATCTCGAACAGCGTTTCTCCGGCTGGAAGGATACGCCGCTGACCGCGCTGGGGCGCGAGCAGGCGGCGATGGTTGGGCGGGCACTTGGCCGCGCGGTGGGGACGGCGCCGGGGCTTGGGTTTGTCGCGAGCCCTTTGCAGCGCGCGCGCACCACGATGGAGATTGCCCTGGGAGAGCTGGGGCTGGCGGGCCACGCTTATGCGACCGACCCGCGGCTTGCGGAGATTAATCTGGGGCTTTGGGACCAGTTGACCGACGCCGAGGCGCGGGCGCTGGACCCTGCCCTTTTCGACGCGCGGGCGGCGGACAAGTGGACTGTGCACGTGCCAGGTGGGGAGAATTATGCGGAAGTTGCGGCACGGGTGAGCGGTTTTGTGGCCGGACTGACGGCCGACACCTTTGCCGTAAGCCATGGGGCGACCACGCGGATTTTGCGGGGGCTTTTGGCCGGGCTGGGGTGGGAGGCGATGTCTGCCCTTGATGAGCCGCAGGGTTGTGTCTTCCGGGCGCGGGGGCGTGAGGTCGTGCGGCTGGACGCGGGCTGAGTTCCTATCTAGAAAAAAGACCATGTCGCACAATACGTTTGGCCATCTTTTCCGTGTCACCACCTTTGGCGAGAGCCATGGGCCTGCGCTGGGCTGTGTGGTCGATGGGTGCCCGCCGGGGATTGCGCTGACGGAGGCGGATATTCAGCGCGATCTGGACCGGCGCAAACCGGGGACATCGAAATTCGTTACCCAGCGGCGCGAGCCGGACACAGTGCGGATTTTATCCGGCGTGTTTCAGGATGAGCGGATGGCGCAGCAGGTGACGACCGGCACGCCGATTGCGCTGATGATCGAGAATGTGGATCAGCGCTCGAAAGATTATAGCGAGGTGCGCGATAAATTCCGGCCTGGGCATGCCGATTACACCTATCTCGCCAAATATGGCGTGCGCGATTATCGCGGCGGTGGGCGGCAGAGTGCGCGCGAGACGGCGGCGCGGGTGGCGGCGGGTGCGATTGCGCGCAAAGTTCTCGATCATTTGTTCAAGGCGGTGGTGGTGCGCGGGGCGCTGATCCAGATCGGGACGCAGAAGATTTCGCGTGTCCAATGGGACTGGGAGGAAGTGGCGAGGAACCCGTTCTTCTGCCCGGACCCGACGGCGATTAATCCGTGGACGAACTATCTGGAGACGTTGCGCAAGAACGGCTCGTCCTGCGGGGCGATTGTCGAGGTTGTGGCCGATGGGATTCCGGCCGGGCTGGGTGCGCCGATCTATGGCAAGCTCGACGGCGATATCGCGGCGGCGTTTATGAGCATTAACGCGGTGAAAGGCGTTGAGATCGGCGATGGCATGGCGGCGGCGGCGCTGACCGGCGAGGAAAATGCCGATGAGATGCGCGAAGGCCCGAATGGACCGATTTTTTTATCCAACCATGGCGGCGGGGTGATGGGCGGGATTTCTACCGGGCAGCAGCTTGTGGCGCGCTTTGCGGTGAAGCCGACATCTTCCATTCTCACGCCACGCAAGACTGTGGATGTGAGCGGCAAGGATACCGATGTGTCGACCAAGGGGCGGCATGATCCGTGTGTGGGGATTCGGGCGGTGCCGGTGGGTGAAGCGATGCTGGCTTGTGTGCTGGCGGATCATGCGCTCAGGCATCGGGCGCAGAACGGGTAGAACCCGTTCTCATTTAGAAAAATCCCGCGTTTGATCTTTGATGATTTGCGCAACATCACCTGGGTGGCCCGCACTTGGCGGGCCATGACAGGGAGGTGGTGTTTACCAGCGCTTCAGATGTGCCAGCACGGTTTTGCCGATGTAGATTTGCGGCTCTGAGGGGGGCTCCATGCCGGTTTCGTATTCCATGTCGGCGACACAGTCGCGGGTTTTGAGGGCGAGGGATTTGAAGTCGTGGGTTTGGGACAGGGTGTGCAGGAAGCAGGTGTCGTAATAGGGGTATCTATCTGTCGTGCCGCAGCCGAAGGACGTTCTATCGGCGCGGGCGGCGGTGACGATGAGGCGGTTGGGGGCTTTTAATTTCGGCACGAAGACGCCGGAGAAACAGGCGGAGATCACCACCACGGTTGGTTTTGTGCCGCAGCTTTGCTTGAGCATTTTGGCCAGCGCGTTCGGCGTGACGATTTCGTTGCCGAGCACGATGCCTTGCGGCAGGCCGTGGCTGCTGAGATAGACGAGGCAGCCGTCTTTCGCGGTTTTGGTGGCGTTGGCGAGCAGGGCGGCGGCGGTTTGGGTGTTGTTCTGCTCCACCGCATCGCGTGCGAAATAGCGTGCCCAGGCGGAATAT
>DATJDE010000410.1:0-6075 GCA_035497595.1 Rhizomicrobium sp.
CGGGAAATGCGGGCCCGCGCGATCAAGTCCTGGCGCAAAGCGGGCGGCAGGCGCGCAAACCACCGGCTCCGCCCCAGGCTCGCCGCCGCCAAACCCCGAAGGTCATCATCCGTCATGACTACGATTGTAACGAAGGTGACAATCCTGCCAACCCCAGCATCCTAATCTCGAGCGTGCAGGCAGCGAGGATCATGAGATGTCCCAGATCACCATCGTCCCCCACCAAAGCGGCTGCGGCGCCGAAGTCCTCGGCGTCGATCTCGCCCACCTGCCCGAAGACGATATGGCCACCGTCCGCCGCGCCTATGTCGATCATGGTGTGATCTTCTTCCGCGATCAGACGCTGACGCCCGAACAGCACATCGCCTTTGCCAAACGCTGGGGCGAGATCGACATCAACAAATTTTTCACACCGACGCCGGGCTATCCGCAGATTGCCGAAGTGCGCAAGGAAAAAGCCCAGACCACCAATATCGGCGGCGGCTGGCACACCGATCACAGCTATGACGCGGTGCCCGCCATGGGCTCCATCCTCGTTGCCCGCGTGCTGCCACCAAGCGGCGGCGATACGCTATTCGCAAATATGTATGCCGCCTATGATACGTTGCCCGATGCGCTGAAACGCGAAGTCGAAGGCCTCAACGCCGTGCATTCCAACCAGCACATCTTCGGCGCACAATCCGGCTATAAAAATACCGACAGCGGCGTCTCATTTCGCAACGAGGAAATGGTGGGTGAAACAACCCATCCCGTCATCATCACCCATCCCCAAAGCGGTCGGCGCGCGCTTTACGTCAATCCCGCGTTCACAGTCTCCATCGAAGGGCGTACGCGCGCAGAAAGCCAGCCACTGCTGTATCAACTCTACGCGCACGCCATGCGCAAAGAGTTCGTCCATCGCTTTCAATGGCGCGAAGGCTCCATCGCCTTCTGGGATAATCGCTGCACCTGGCACTACGCGCTCAACGATTATCATGGCGAGGAACGGCTGATGCATCGCATCACCGTCGCCGGATCGCGCTTGCATTAAAACGGTTCGGATAAACGACGGGCGCTGTCTCAAAAGACAGCGCCCTGTCTTGTGGCCCTTCGGCTGAAGCTCGAAAGCTTTTTCGCTCGGGCCGACCGGCCCGCAAGGCGGGCCCGTCCAGTGCCCCGTGCCTCGGGATCCGAAGCGTGGGCGCGAGTGAGTAAGAGCCTGTTGCGCGCGATGGTCAATCATCACACACAAAAGTGATCTTTGTTCCCCATCGCTGACGAATGCGTCATGTTCCAGACGGGGCATGAGTCGCAACAATGCAAAACATCTATTCCAAAATCGCCTGGCGGATCATTCCGTTCATGGGCCTGATGTATGTCGTGAATTTTCTCGACCGCGTGAATGTCAGCTTCGCCGCGCTCACCATGAATGCCGATCTCGGCCTCGGGGCCGAAGCGTTCGGCATCGGCGCGGGCATTTTCTTCATCGGCTACTTTTTCTTTGAAGTGCCGTCGAATGTGATCCTCGAAAAAGTCGGCACCAAGCTCTGGATGTTCCGCATCATGCTGAGCTGGGGCCTCGTCTCGATGGCAATGGCGTTGGCGCAAGGTCCATGGAGTTTCTATGGCTTGCGCTTCCTGCTCGGCGTCGCGGAAGCCGGTTTTTTCCCCGGCATGATGCTCTATCTCACCTATTGGTTCCCCCAATCGCAGCGCGCCAAGTTCAACGGGCTGTTCTTCGCGGCCATTCCCCTGTCGAGCGCGCTCGGCTCCCCGCTCTCCGGCTACATTCTGGGCTTCGATGGCGCATGGGGTCTGCATGGTTGGCAATGGCTGTTCCTGATTGAAGGGCTGCCCTCCTGCATCCTCGCTTTTGCCGTCCTCTTCGTGCTGCCCGATGGACCGGCAAGCGCCAAATTTCTCAACGCCGACGAAAAATCCCGCGTGCAACAGGCGCTGGCGCGCGAAGCCCCGCACCAGGCCGATCTGTGGAGCGGCCTGCGCAACTGGCGCGTGCTGGTGCTCGCCATCACCGATATCGGCATCGTCCTGCCGCTCTACGGCCTTGGCCTGTGGCTGCCGCAGATCGTCAAGGCGATGGGCTTCAGCAATCTCGAAACCGGCTTTGTGGTGGCGATTCCCTATGCTGTCAGCACCCTCGCCATGGTGCTCTGGGCGCGGTCAAGCGACCGGCACAATGAACGGCCCTTCCACATCGCCATTCCCTGCCTGTTCGCGGCCGCGGGCCTTGTGGGCGCGGCGCTGCTGGGTGGCAACATTGTGGTCCTTGTCGCGCTGACCTGTGCCTCCGTTGGAATCTACGCAGCGCTCGTCACCTACTGGACCCTGCCACCGTCTTTTCTGGGCGGCACGGCGGCGGCGGGCGGTATCGCGCTGATCAATGCGGTGGGCAATCTCGGCGGTTTTATCGGCCCGACACTGATGGGCTGGCTGAAGCAGGCCACCGGCGGTTACGCCGCAGGATTGCTCAGCCTCGCCGGGTTCCTTCTCATTCCGGCCGTGGTGGTGCTTGTGCTCTCCCGGGTGCGCGCACTTGCGCTTGAGCCCCGCTCTCGGTAATCCCCCCGCGCTAGGAGCCATTCGCATGACACGCGCATTTATATTTCCCGGTCAGGGCAGTCAGGCCGTCGGCATGGGCAAGGCCCTTGCAGACGCCTTCGCGCCCGCCCGCGAAACCTTTCAGGAAATTGACGAGGCGCTGAACCAGCGCCTCTCGCGCCTGATGTGGGAAGGCCCGCAAGACGAACTCACCCTCACCGAAAATGCCCAGCCCGCCATCATGGCCGCCAGCATGGCGATTGTGCGCGTGCTGCAAAAAGAAGGCGGGCTCGATTTCGCCAAACATGCGCGCCTTGTCGCCGGCCATTCGCTGGGCGAATACACCGCGCTCTGCGCCGCGGGCGCCTTCACCCTGGCCGATGCCGCGCGTCTGCTGAAAACACGCGGCCGCGCCATGCAGGATGCGGTGCCGGTGGGCGAGGGCGCGATGAGCGCATTGCTCGGCGCTGAAATAGATCTGGCCGAAGCCGCCGCGCAGGAAGCGGTGGAAACAGCGCCCCCAACCGAACGCAATCCCGTCTGCGTCGTCGCCAATGACAATGCGCCGGGGCAGGTGGTGATTTCCGGCACCCGCGCCGCCGTCGAACGCGCGGGCGAAATCGCCAAAGCCAAAGGCGCCAAACGCGCCATGCTGCTGAATGTCAGCGCCCCTTTCCATTCGCCGCTGATGCAGCCCGCCGCCGAAAAAATGGCCGAAGCGCTGGCGTCCGTCACCATCCGCCCGCCCGCTGTTCCGGTGCTCGCCAATGTCACCGCCACTGAAGCGCGTGAACCCGAAGCCATTCGCCGCCTGCTGGTGGAACAGGTCACCGCCCGCGTGCGCTGGCGCGAAAGCGTGCTGGCGCTGAAAGCCCTCGGCATCGAAACCACGGTCGAACTCGGCGGTGCCAAAGTTCTCACCGGCATGGTCAAACGCATCGATCGCGAACTGGCCCTCATCACGCTCGATTCGCCCGCCGAACTCGAAGCTTTTGCAAAGGCGCTCTGAATGTTTGACCTCACAGGAAAAGTCGCTCTGGTCACCGGCGCTTCCGGCGGCATCGGCGGCGCGGTTGCCAAAGCCCTGTATGAACAGGGCGCGACGGTCATCCTTTCAGGCACACGCGCCGATGCGCTGGAACGGGCGCGGGCAGCTTTGGGCGAGCGCGCCCACATCACCGCCTGCGATCTGTCCAATCCGGCCTCCGTCGAAGCGCTGCCCAAGACGGCAGAAAGTTTCGCAGGCCCTATCGACATCCTGGTCAACAATGCCGGTATCACGCGGGACAATCTGTTCCTGCGGATGAAGGATGAGGAATGGGATCAGGTGCTTGCGGTCAATCTCACCGCCGCCTTTCGCCTGTCGCGCGCCGTGTTGCGCGGCATGATGAAAAAGCGCTGGGGCCGCATCGTGAACATCACCTCGGTGGTGGGCACCATGGGCAATCCGGGGCAGGGTAACTATGCCGCCGCCAAAGCAGGGCTGGTGGGCATGAGCAAATCGCTGGCCGCCGAAGTCGCCTCCCGCAACATCACGGTCAATTGCGTGGCCCCCGGTTTTGTCAGCACCGCGATGACCGATGCGCTGACCGAGGCCCAGAAAGCGGGCTCCCTCACGCGAATCCCGGCAGGCCGCTACGGCAAACCGGAAGAGATCGCCGCCGCCGTCGTCTACCTTGCCAGCGACGAAGCAGGCTATGTCACCGGCCAGACCATCCACGCCAATGGTGGAATGGCAATGATTTAAATGCTACCAATGGCTTAGGTCATTAGTGGCAGGTCAAAACCAATTGTGTTACCAAGCGGCCATCCCTCGCCCGCCATTTGCGAGGGAACATCCTGCCGGGAAGCCCCCGCGTTGGATGCCAACACTGAAAGGTTTCGAAGCACAATGAGCGATACTGCGGAACGCGTGAAAAAGATCGTGATCGAGCACCTGAACGTTGATGCTGACAAGGTCACCGAGAGCGCGTCCTTGATCGAAGATCTGGGCGCAGACAGCCTGGACGCCGTCGAACTGGTGATGGCCTTCGAAGAAGAATTCGGCGTCGAAATTCCCGATGATGCCGCCGAAACCATCGTCACGGTAGGCGATGCGGTGAAGTTCATCGAAAAAGCACAGGCCTGATCTGGCCTTGCGTGATTATCCCATGCGTCGTGTCGTTGTAACCGGATTAGGTCTTGTCTCACCGCTCGCCTGCGGTGTGGAAGAGACGTGGGCGAAACTGATTGCGGGCCAAAGCGGCGCGCGTCCGATCACCAAGTTCAGGACCGACGATCTGGCGACAAAGATCGCCTGTGATGTGCCGCGCGGTGACGGAACCGCCGGCACTTTCAATCCCGATCAATGGGTCGATCCCAAAGAACAGCGCCGGATAGATGATTTCATTCTGTTCGGCCTTGCCGCGGCGCGCCAGGCGGTGACTGACAGTGGCTGGGAGCCGAAGACGGATGAAGACCGTTTTCGCACCGGCGTCATGGTCGGCTCCGGCATCGGCGGCCTTCCGGGTATCGAGGATGCAGCCCTCCTCGTGCAGGAAAAAGGCCCCCGTCGCCTGTCGCCGTTCTTTGTGCCGGGGCGGCTGATCAATCTGGTCTCCGGCTATGCCTCCATCCAGTTCGGCTTCAAAGGCCCCAACCACGCGGTGGTGACAGCCTGTGCCAGCGGCGCGCACGCCATTGGCGATGCCGCACGGCTCATCATGCTCGATGACGCCGATGTGATGCTGGCGGGCGGCGCGGAAGCCACCATCTCGCGTCTGGGCATTGCCGGCTTCAACGCCTGCCGCGCTCTGTCGACCGCCTTCAACGACACGCCCGAACGCGCCTCACGCCCTTACGACAAGGATCGCGATGGTTTTGTGATGGGCGAAGGCGCCGGCATGGTGATGCTCGAAGAATATGAACATGCACGCGCCCGTGGCGCGAAAATCTATGGCGAAATCACCGGCTATGGCCTCTCCGGCGATGCCCATCACATCACCGCCCCGGCGGAAGATGGCAATGGCGGTTTCCGCGCCATGCAGATGGCGCTGAAACGTGCAGGGCTTGCCCCGTCCGCCCTCGATTATGTGAATGCCCACGGCACCTCGACCATGGCCGATGGCATTGAACTGAAGGCCGTCGAACGCCTGCTCGGCGATGATGCGCCCGGCACCTCGATCTCCTCGACCAAATCCTCCATCGGCCACCTTCTGGGGGCCGCCGGTGCGGTCGAAGCGATCTTCTGCCTGCTCGCCATGCGCGATGGGATCGTGCCGCCGACCATCAACCTCGACAACCCCGATGTTGAGACAACGCTCGATCTGGTCGCCAACACCGCCAAGAAACGCAAGGTGGATATTGCGATGTCCAACTCCTTCGGCTTCGGCGGCACCAATGCCTGCCTGATCTTCTCCAAGGCGTCTTAAGGGCGACACATGGCCCGCTTCATTGCCATCATCATCGCGGTGGCCGTGATTGTCGCGGGCGCGTTTCAATGGGAATCCGCAAACTACAAGGCCCCCGGCCCCGCCGCGAGAGATGGCCAGCAAACGC
>DATJDE010000411.1:0-2533 GCA_035497595.1 Rhizomicrobium sp.
TCGGTTCATTGGCCCGCACGATCTTGCCGCCATAGACCTGACCAATGGACTGATGCCCAAGGCAGACGCCGAGAATAGGCACGCTGCCCTTTGCCTTCTCGATCAGATCCAGGCAGATGCCCGCCTCATTGGGGGTGCAGGGGCCGGGGGAGAGGACAATGGCGTCTGCTTTCATGGCAAGGGCGTCGTCGGCCGAAATTTCGTCGTTACGTTTGACCGTAACGTCGGCCCCCAACTCTCCCAGATAGTGGAAGAGGTTGTAGGTAAAGCTGTCGTAATTATCGATCAGAAGCAGCAAAACGCACCTATGTCCCTGTAACACAAACGAAAAACCCCACCCCAGCATCGGCGCGAACCGGGGCTGGGGTGGGGCATAATCGCGAATGCTGCCGCCTATTGGAAGGCGTCATCATGGCCGGGATCAGAGGACTTCAAACACCTCATATTTCACGCCCGTTGTGCTGGCACCGCCCATCGCCACGCAGACGATGTCGTTCAGCCACTGGTAGCGCGGGTCGCCGGTTTCAAACACCGGCGTCGTGCGGAAATAGAGGGTGCGATAGTCTTCATCCCCTTGTGTGCCGCCATTGGCGCGCTGACGGCGGATTTCCGTCAGCGTGCGCAGGACACCGCGATAGGAGACATAGATTTTCGCCCCATCGTCGGTTTGCCAGGTGAGGCGCGCGTCGAGCCGAAGCACGTCGCGCGATTCCTCGATGGTGGCCCAATCGCCGCCGCCGTTCAGCACTTTGCCTTTCAGGCGTTCACCCTGAAAGATACCTCCCGTCACCACCGCAATCATGCGGCGCCCAAAATGGGCATTGCCGGTATCGTGCTGCACCGGTTCAAGATCGGCGGTGTAGCTGCACAGGTGTCGCGTTTTCAGCTCAGGCATGGTCGACCTCAAGACTTGAAGGTGAGGGTGACGCCGAAGGTGCGCGGCGGGGCATAGGGCACCAGAACCTGACGGTAGGGCGCGAAGGCGGTGACGTAATTGGCCACCAGCTTGTCGCCAAGATTCTTGCCCCACACGGACACTTCCCAATGATCGTCCAGCGACGACAGCGAGATGCGCCCATCCACCATCGAATAGCCCGGCTGGGTCTGGGTGGCGATGTTGTTCGGATCGAAGAAGTATTTCGACGTGTGCATATAGTCCACACGCGCGGTCAGCACGCCGAACGGCACTTCTTCAGTCAACTGGACGCCAAGGTTGATCTTGTTCTTCGGCGCACGGGTCAGCGTGTTGCCGGGGAAGTTGATCGAGGCTGTGGGATCGAACTTGGTGTATTTGGCGTCGAGATAGGCCCAGCTACCGTCAATCTGTAAGTTCCGGAAGGGGAGGGCGACAAATTCAAGCTCGGCACCCTTGATCTCGGCTTCAGCGGCATTGCCGACCACAAGGCCGAACAACGCGATGAGCTGGGAGATTTGCAGGTTGGTGTAATCGGTTTTGAACAGCGTGCCGTTCAACTGCAGCCGATTGTCGAGCCAGCGTGTCTTCGCGCCAAGTTCATAGCTCCAGGCATATTCAGGATCGTAGGGGGTGCTGGCGCTCGCAGGTGTGCTCGCGATGCCCTGGAAGCCGCCACTTTTGAAGCCGCGCGAGGCGCTGCCATAGACCATGGCGTCTTCTGTAACCTGCCATTCAAGGGCGGCCTTCGGTGTGAAAGCGTTCCAGCTTTTGTTTGGGGTTACATCATAATCCACCGTCCAGGGAGCAGGAACCGGCGTGCCCGATGAACTGAGAAGAATTGCGCCAAACCGGCCATCCTTCTTTTCCCAGGTCATGCGGGCGCCAACTGTTGCAGTCAGGTCTTCGAGGATTTTGTAGTTAGCCTGCCCGAACAGCGCGAAGCTGCGGCCCGTGACTTTTTGGGGAAAGCGTTCCAGGCCCGTTGCGGCCGGGAATTGTTGCAGCAACGTTTCGACGCGATTGTTCTTTTCGTTGAGGAAGTATGCACCCACAACGCCGCTCAGCCGATCTTCCATCGCGTTGAAGGACAAGCGCAGTTCCTGACTGAACTGACTGTTCTTTTCTTTGTCCATTTCGGTGGATTCGATCTGGGCAGGCTGGTTTACCGGGTTGCTGAAGAACGGAATGACCGAATCTGTGCGTACGTCGCGGTAGGCAGTGATCGAGGTGATGGTGCCGAGAGAGGTCGTCCAGTTGGCCTCCGCACGCACATTGGCGAGGTCACGGCGCAGGTGCCCGTCGGTCCAGGCATTCACCACGCGCGGATCTGGATTGACGCCGACGCAATGAATTCCAGCCTGGAAGGTTTCGTCGCAGATGTTGTGACGCGGATTACCCTTCTGGTCCTGATTGGTATAATCGGCGGCAAGGATCAGTTCGAGGGATTCGGTGGGCAGAAAACGCAGCTGGCCCTGAACCGTCGACATGTGCAGATCGTTGACGCGATTGCCTGTCGTTTCGTTATATTCGAAACCGCTGCGGTTTTTGCTCGAAGCGCCCGCCGAGAAGAACAGGTTGTCGGTGAGCGGCACGTTCACCTGACCGTTGACGTTGATC
>DATJDE010000412.1:0-3421 GCA_035497595.1 Rhizomicrobium sp.
TTTCTGATGCACGCGCATGGAGGTCTGCAAAATTTCCGCCGGTACATCCATGAACTGGTCTTCGATTTTTCCGGTCAGCACCACGGGCCATTCGGCAAGGCCGGTCACTTCATTCAGCAGCCCTTCATCTTCAATCACCTCAAACCCATGCACAAAGGCCTGCGCCTTGGCATCTTCGCGGATGATGTCTTTGCGTTGTGCGGGGTCGAGAATGACATAGGCGTCGTGCAGCTTCTTTTCATAATCCTCGAAGCGGCGCACCTCGATCGGCCCTTCGCTCAAAAAACGATGGCCGCGCGTCACATTCGAGCTGTGCAATCCGGCAAAACCAAACGGCACAACCTCGCCGTCCAGCGTGGCGATGATGGAGTGGAGCGGCCGCACCCAGCGCACCGGGCTGCCCGGAAAGCGCATGGATTTCGGCCAGGGAATTTTCGTAAACGCTTCTGGCAAAATTTCTGCCAGAACGTCCCCCGTCGCGCGCCCTTTGCGAGAGATCACGGCGACATAGAATTCGCCCTTGCCGTCATCGCGCTTTTCACACTGTTCCAGCGTCACACCGGCAGAGCGCAGAAAACCCTCAATGGCTTTTTCCGGCGCGTTGATGCGGGGGCCTTTTTTCTCCTCGCTCACATCGGGCTGCTGCACCGGCAAGCCCTCAATCGCCAGCGTCAAACGCCGCGGCCCCGAAAACGCTTTCACCGCCTCGAACAAAAGCCCACGATCGGACAACGCGCCAATCACCAGCCGCTCAAGATCCTTCGCCCCTTGCGCCTGCATCCGCGCCGGAATTTCTTCGGAGAATAATTCAACCAGTAAATCGGGCATCAGCCATACCTCGGCGTATAAGCGCCCATCGGGCTTTCAAGCCATGCCTCGCAGCAGGCTTTGGCGAGCGCCCGCACCCGCCCGATATAGGCGGCGCGTTCCGTGACCGAAATCACCCCGCGCGCGTCCAGCAGATTGAAATTGTGGCTCGCCTTGATGCACTGGTCATAGGCAGGCAGCGCGAGCTTGCGGTCACCATCCAGCAGCGCCTTGCACTCGCGCTCCGCATCCTCAAAATGCTTGAACAGCAGCGCGGTATCGGCGCGCTCGAAATCATAAGTCGAGAATTCGAATTCCGCCTGATGAAACACCTCGCCATACCGAAACTCGTCATTGAAGGCGAGGTCGTAGACGAACTCGACGTTCTGCACATACATCGCGAGCCGTTCGAGCCCATAGGTGATCTCGGCGCATACCGGATCGCAATCGAACCCGCCCACCTGCTGGAAATAGGTGAACTGGGTCACTTCCATCCCGTCGCACCAGACTTCCCAGCCAAGCCCCCAGGCCCCCAGCGTCGGGCTTTCCCAGTCATCCTCCACAAAGCGGATGTCATGCACGGCCGGGTCCAGCCCGATCGCCTTGAGCGAGCCGAGATATAACTCCAGCACATCGTCCGGCGCCGGCTTCAGGATCACCTGGTACTGATAATAATGCTGCAACCGGTTCGGGTTTTCGCCATAGCGCCCATCCTTGGGGCGGCGGGAGGGCTGCACATAGGCCGCCTTCCAGGGCCGCGGCCCCAGCGACCGCAAAGTGGTGGCCGGATGAAACGTGCCCGCCCCCATCTCCATGTCATAGGGTTGAAGGATCAGGCAGCCCTGAGCCGCCCAGTAATTCTGGAGCGTCAGGATCAGGTCCTGGAACGTACGGGCTTTTTGCATATGGCTATCCGGCGGAAAAGTGGCCGGAACCTATCGCCCCACCCCCGGGCGGACAAGCACCCCGTCAAGACGCCGTCTCGGCACGGGGATGCTCGCCTGCTCGCTGCGGCAGCAACAGAATACAGCCCAGAATGACCACGCCGAGGATTGCGGTCGCCAGCGGGCGGCTGAAGTTCAGCCCACCCTGCGCCAAGGGCTTGTCCAGAAAATCCCCCACCGTCGCCCCCAAGGGCCGGGTCAGAATAAACGCCGCCCAGAACAGCGCCACATGGGAAATACGGGTGCGGAAATACAGCACCGCACATACCGCCAGCGCCGCGCCAAACACCAGCGCACCCCCGCCATAACCAAGCCCGGCATCGGCCACCCAATCGCCCAGCGCCGTGCCCAGGGTCTGCGAAAAGGTGATGGTGATCCAGTAAAACGCCTCGATACGCGGCGTATTCACCGTTTGCACCGAGATGCTGCCCTCAGCGCGATACCAGATCGCCAGCGAGGCCATCACCAGCGCGAACAGCAGCAGCGACCCGCCAGGATAGCCAATCCCCATCGAGCGGGTCGCAAAATCGGCCATGGTGGTGCCCGCCGTGGTCGAGGCAATGATCGTCGCCCAATAGAGAAAGGGATGAAACGCCTTCGCCCTGATCTGCACCGCCACCAGCACCACCAGCACAGTGAGGAAGATCGCCGTCGCGGCCAGATAACCAAGACTCATGGTCATCGAAACGGTGTCGCCACCGGTCTCGCCCAGCGTGGTGGCGAGTATCTTGATAACCCAGAAGGTGAGCGTGACAGCCGGCACCTTGCTGAGTGCGGACGTGCGATCCATGCCGGCCCCTTAGCTGTTATTGAGAATAATTCTCAGCAGTCCGTCAGAACGTCAAGAGCAATGCAGAATACCAGACCATTCTGTCGGTGGCCGCCGGGTTCTGAAGCCCCGGCCCCAGCGATCCCATCAGATGGACCGTCTCGCTCAGATCGTAAATCGCGCCCACGCCCACGCCGGTGCTAGCCCTGCCGCCAATCGTATCCGCTGTCGCGTGATGAATTTCAGCCCCGATTTGCAAGTGCGGAGTCACCTGATGGGTAAGCGCCCAGCCCAGCTGACAGAAATTATGCGATTCACCACCATGGTTGAGCGTACACCCGCCGCCGCCAAAAGTGGCCCAGCCATCCCAGCTCCGTCCGACCCAGAGCGGAAGCAAAAGCGAAGCATGGCGCTCGCCCACCGCCGCCGACCCGGCGGGCAAAAAGACGCGCGGAAAAAACGCCACGTCCACGCCGACATCATCCTGATGGAGAAATTTGTACTTCGCCGCCAATTCGACGTTACCCAACGTCGCCGCTGACGGCCCGCTTTTCGGCCTGTTCCAGGCGAGCGGCAAAACCGCAGTCAATTGCAAATCCGGCGCGGCGCCATAATTGAAGTCGATCCCGCCTGCCCCGCCAGATCCATCCCGCGCGCTGGCACCACCCGCGAAAAGATAGATCTCATATTTCCCCGCATCCGTAGGTTGCGGATCGTCGGTGACATAAGGTGGCCCCGCCTCCGCAGCGCTGCACACGGCCAGAAATGCGGCAGCAATGAAACAGCTTTTCCTAAACCTAAATCGTGGCTTATGCGGTTCTCTTGAGTCCTTACGCATCGATACGAAGCCCCGCCGCGCCCCGAAGGATCGCGTCGGCCTCAACGGTATAGCGGCCATCCG
>DATJDE010000413.1:0-2584 GCA_035497595.1 Rhizomicrobium sp.
CCCTGGTGTTTTTCGGCGTACCGACGATCATGTTGCGCATGGCACCCAAGAAGGGCGGCGAAAAACCCTCTTTGGCCGAGTTTCTGCGCGGGCGGTTTGATACGATTTACGGCCCGATCCCGGCAAGCGATGCGATGTTGCAGGTGATCATAGTGCCTGCGGCACTGGGGCTGGGCGCGGTGGCGATGGCGATCATCATTCACTATGCGCGGATTGCGAACTGACGTTTGGTTCAAAGCCGTCTTGCGAAGGGACGGCGACTTTACCGTTCCCCTCGCGCTGCGGCGGTCACATTACATGTCCAGATAGCCGGTGGTTTCCGGTTCGCTCTGCACTTTCAGCACCGTGAGCATTTTGTTTTCGCCCGTGCGGGTCTGCCATTCGATGGACTGGTTTTCGGACAGGCCGATCAAGGCGGCGCCGATTGGCGTCAGCACCGAAATGCGGCTCTTCGCGGCATCGGCTTCTGCCGGGTAGACAAGCTGCATGGTGCGCACGCGCCCCGTCGCATCGTCGCGAAATTCGACGAAGGAACCCATCTTGATGCTCGGTTTGTCGCTCGGCGCGCCGTCAACGCTGGCGCGGTCAAGTTCCTGCTGCAAAAATTCCGCAACGCCCGGAACGGAGCGCATGGCCCCTTCCACGACGTTTTGCAGACGCTCGTGATCGGCTTCCGAAATAACGATGCGCGGACGTTCAATCTGCTGGCTCATTTCAAGTCTCCGCCTTGGTTTGCCCGTGTTATTGCGCGGGCGAAAGGACACTCATGCGGCCGGACGGGCCGCGCATGTTCGGAAAAATTACGGTAATAAACATCCCGGACGACGGCCGTACCGTACCGTCCGGGCTAAACGCCTGAGTGCAGGCGGCCCGCGCGAAACATCTGTCGAAGTGTGACGCGACTGATCATCATAAGACTAACATAGGCCGGGTTGCGGCGATTTCAATGAGGGGAACGGCCCTGGCCGATCCGTCCTTTCTTTGTTCTAGCCTGAACCTGCGCTTTGGTCAAAGCCTCGCGCAGTTTGAGGCGGAACCAACCGCTGGCGCTGGTGGTTAGCTGTGCGTTACGGGCCAAGAAGGCGGCGTTACAGCGGAAAAGAGTCATTATGGTCATGCAGACGCCCAAAGCGGCGAAACAGGATGCGATTGCGCTTTTAAAGGCGGATCATCGCAAGGTGGAAGACTTGTTCAAGGCGTTCGACAAAGCGAGGGGCGCAAACGTGAAAGAAAGACTCGCCCGGGAAATTTGCACGGAACTGTCGGTGCACGCGACGATTGAGGAAGAAATCTTCTATCCCGCGGCAGCAGAGGCGGTGGACGATGATGTGCGCGAAGAAGCCTATGTCGAACATGACAGCGCCAAGGTGCTGATTGCCGAACTGGAGGGCGCGCACCCGGACGATGCGTTTTATGACGCGAAAATGACGGCGCTCAGCGAACAGATCAAACATCATGTGAAGGAAGAGGAAAAACCCGGCGAGGGGTTTTTCGCACAGGCGCGCAAAGCCGGCCTCGACATGGAAGAATTGGGTGCGCGTATGGCTGCGCGCAAAAAACAGCTTCTGGCCGACATCAAGGCCAAGGGCTTGCCCGCGCCCATGACCCGCAGCTTTACCGGCCACAAGATGCAGCAGGGCAAGGTGGTGTCTGAGGCGGCCTGAGCGGTTACTCCGCTTTGGCGATGTCCTCACGCAATAGCTCAAGCTCAAGCCAGCGATGTTCGCAAGTGCTCAGCTCTGTCTGGGCGGTGTGAAGTTCGGTGCTGAGGGCGTTGTATGCGCTTGCGTCACGCGCATAGAGATTGCCGTCCGCCAGTTTGCTCTGGAGGGTGGCAATCTCTTTTTCCAGCGCGGCCATTTGCTCGGGCAGGGTTTTCAGCGCGTGTTGATCTGAAAAAGTGAGTTTGCGTTTGCGCCCTGCGAGCGCTTCGCGCGAGGCGGTGGCTTTTCCGCCCGCGGTTCTGGCGGCCTGACGCGCGGTGACGCCAACGCCGCGCTGGGCCAGCATGTCTGTGTAGCCGCCGGCATATTCGACAAAGGTGCCGTTATCTTCGGCCATCAGAAGCGAGGTTGCCACGCGATCCAGAAAATCGCGATCATGGCTGACCACCAGCACGGTGCCGGGATAATCGGCGATCATTTCTTCCAGCAGGTCCAGCGTTTCCAGATCCAGATCGTTGGTCGGCTCGTCCAGCACCAGAAGGTTGGAGGGTTCTGCCAGCACCTTGGCAAGCAGCAGCCGCGCGCGCTCCCCGCCCGACAACACGCGCACGGGGGTGCGCGCCTGTTCCGGCAGAAAGAGAAAATCCTTCATGTAGCTGACGACGTGGCGGGGCTTGCCATCGACCTCGACCATATCGCCTACGCCGCCGGTTAGAACCGCGCTCAGCGTGGTTTCGGGGTGCAGGGTGGAGCGGTTTTGATCCAGCGCCGCCATCGCCACATTGGTGCCGATTTTCACATTGCCGCTATCGGGCGTGGTTCGCCCGATCAGCATGTTGAGCAGGGTGGTCTTGCCGGCGCCATTGGGGCCGACAATGGCGACGCGGTTGCCGCGAAAGATACGGATCGAGACATCGTTC
>DATJDE010000414.1:0-6995 GCA_035497595.1 Rhizomicrobium sp.
CATCATCATGCCGGGCAACGACTTGTCGCAGCCGGCGAGACCGACCAATGCGTCATAGCAATGACCGCGCATGGTGAGCTCGACCGAGTCGGCGATCACTTCGCGCGAGCATAGCGAGGACTTCATGCCCTCGTGGCCCATCGCAATACCATCGGTCACCGTGATGGTGCAGAACTCCCGTGGCGTACCGCCGGTTTCCTTGACGCCGCGTTTGGCTGATTGGGCCTGACGCATGAGCGCGATGTTGCAAGGCGCCGCTTCGTTCCAGCACGAAACAACGCCGATGAAAGGTTGGTGAATTTCAGTTTCCGTCAGCCCCATTGCGTAGAGATAGGAGCGATGTGGTGCCCGTTCAGGGCCTTCGGTGACATGGCGTGACGGGAGTTTTGACTTATCAAATGTTGTCATCGATCTCATCGTCCTGCAGCGTCAGGCCCGATATACACAAGCCAAGCCGACTGCACAGCACAAATCCGTCACAGCGCGGTTCACGCGGCGCAATAATCTAGCAAAATAAGTAGGGAATTATAACGTAAAACTACTCAAGTCTGCGTGAGCGCGCACTTTTTACCCGACAGGTTCTGGTCAGCCGCGATGGGCGTTGTGGTAGCGCTGATGATGGTGGTGCCGACGATAGTCTCGCCTGTCATGCCGGTCGCAATCATTATTGCGCGCAATGGCATTTCCGGCGAGGCCACCCAGCACCGCGCCACCGACGGCACCGACCGCGCTATTTGTTGCAACACCGCCCAAAACCGCGCCGCCGCCTGCGCCAAGTATTGTTCCCGTCGTGTGATCGTGCCCACTGCAGGAATCCGCGGTAGCTGCCACGGTCGTTGCGCCCAACACGATAATACCGGCGACAATCATCGCTGCCGTATGTTTCAACATGGAACTCTCCAACCAAACACAATTGGGCGAAAAGAACTGACGCCCTATGTTGGAAAGTCCCTTGCTTGAAAGATGGTTCCACTTTTGACGGATCTAATCTGCCAGCCGCTTTACCGCTTCCTGCAAGCGGGTCGCGAGCGCTGCCGCTTCAGCCCGTTTTTCACGCTGTTCGTTGAGAACGTCCTCGGGGGCCCGGCTGACAAATTGTTCGTTAGAGAGTTTCGCATCGAAGCGGGCGATTTCGTCTTGCGCCTTTTTCAGTTCCTTCTCCAGGCGCGCCCGTTCTTTGGCGAAATCAATCACATCACCGAGCGGCAAACCTGCCACCGCATCGCCGATCACAAATTGCGCAGACCCTTTGGGCAGCGTATCGGCCAATTTTGCGGACCCCAATCGCGCCAGAGTGAGGATGACGGTTTTACCGCGCGCGAACATGTCCACCGTCTGCGGATCGGCATCTTTCAGCAGCAAGTCGATTTTCGCTGAAGGTGGAACATTCATCTCCGAACGGATCGAGCGCACGCCCGAAATCAGTTCGATAGTCCAGCGTACCTCACGGCAGGCATCTTCAAATTTCGGCAATGCCGAAAGATCAGGCCATGGCGCTTCAATCAACAGTGATTTGCGCGGCACTGGGGCGGTACGTGCCCACAATTCTTCTGTGATGTAGGGCATGTAGGGGTGCAGGATTTCCAAAATTCTATCCCGTGCCCAGGCTGCGGTGGCGCGGGTTTCCGCCTTCTCTGCCTCGCTGCCCTGATTGAAAATTGGTTTTGCGATTTCAAGGTACCAATCGCAGAATGAGTCATAGACGAAGTGATAGCTTGCTGCCGCCGCCTCGTTGAACCGCAAGCCTTCGAAATTGCGCGTAACCTCTGCTGCGGTCTTGGCGGTTTCGGCCACGATCCATTTGTTGGCTGTCAATGTCACCGCGGCCGGATCGAAATCGTCCCGCGTCATGCATTCGTTCATCTCGCAGAAACGCGCCGCGTTCCAGAGCTTGGTTGCGAAATTGCGGTTTACCTCAACACGCGCCGCCCCGATGCGCATATCGCGCCCCTGCCCCGCCGCCAGCGCCAGCGTAAAGCGCAAGGCGTCGGCGCCGAATGCGTCGATCAATTCCAGCGGGTCGACGACATTGCCTTTTGTCTTCGACATTTTCTGGCCCTTCTCGTCCAGAACCCGCGTATGAATGAACACGGTATGGAAGGGCACATCGTCCATGAAATGCAGGCCCATCATCATCATCCGGGCAACCCAGAAAAAGATGATGTCAAAGCCCGTCACCAGTACACTGGTGGGATAGAAGCGTTTCAGCTCAGGCGCTTTATCCGGCCAGCCCAGCGTCGAAAACGGCCAAAGCGCAGACGAGAACCAGGTATCGAGAACATCGGTATCGCGTGTCAGCGCCTTGCCGCCCGCTTGTTTGATGGCATCTTCTTCGCTCTCCGCGACGTAGATGTTTCCATCTGCGTCGTACCAGGCCGGGATTTGGTGGCCCCACCAAAGCTGGCGCGAAATGCACCAGGGGCGGATGTTGCGCAGCCAGTTGAAATAGACGTTGGCCCAATTTTCGGGCACAAATTTTGTGCGTCCGTCTTCGACCGCGGCAATCGCTTTTTCCGCCAGCGGCTGAACATTCATATACCACTGTTCGGTGAGATATGGCTCAAGCACCACCGTTTTGGTTTTTTCGTCATGCGGCACCGAATGGGTTAGTGCTTCGGTGCGGTCGATCAATTCCACCGCATCCAGGTCGGCCACAATGGTTTTGCGGGCCTCAAAACGATCCAGCCCGCGATAGGCTTCCGGCACATTTTCATTCAGCGTGCCGTCGCGATTGAGAATGTTGACCAGTGGCAGATTGTGCCGCTTACCGACCTCAAAATCGTTGAAATCGTGGCCTGGGGTGATTTTCACCGCGCCGGTGCCCTTTTCCGGATCGGAATATTCATCGGCGATGATCGGGATCGCGCGGTCTGCCAGCGGCAGGATCACGTTCTTGCCGATCAGATGTTTGTAACGCTCATCATCGGGATGCACCGCGACGGCGGTATCGCCCAGCATGGTTTCGGGGCGCGTGGTCGCAACAGTAAGAAACTGGCCCGGCTGCCCTTCAATGGGGTATTTGATATGCCAAAGGTGGCCTTTGATTTCGAGATTTTCGACCTCTAGATCCGAGACTGCGGTTTGCAACCGCGGATCCCAGTTCACCAGCCGCTTGTCCTTGTAGATCAGCCCCTGCTTGTGCAGCTCGACAAAGACTTTCAGCACCGCCCGCGAAAGCCCTTCGTCCATGGTGAAGCGTTCGCGCCCCCAGTCGGCAGAGGCGCCGAGCCTGCGCAATTGTTCGCCGATGGCACCGCCGGATTCTTCTTTCCAGGTCCAAACCGCTTCTAGAAATTTCTCGCGCCCCATCGCCACGCGGCTCTGCTGTTTTTCAGCAAGCTGGCGTTCCACCACCAGCTGGGTTGCGATACCCGCATGGTCCATGCCCGGTTGCCACAGCACATCCTTGCCGCGCATCCGCTCAAATCGCGCCAGCGCGTCCTGCAATGTGTTGTTGAGGGCGTGGCCGATATGCAGCCTGCCGGTGACGTTGGGCGGGGGAATGACGATGCAGAACGGCTCGGCATCTGGCCTGCGGCCCGCGGAGAACGCGCCGGAATCCTGCCATTGGGCGTAGATGCGCCGTTCAACGTCCTGCGGGTTGAAGGTCTTGTCGAGCATGAAACCAGTCTTCTTTCGTAAATATCCAAAGCCCATCCGCTCCCGGCAAGGGGCGGTGCGTGCCGAAAGGCCGCGCAGACGCACCCCTCAACGGGAGGGTGGAGGAGTAACCGGAAATATGGGTGAAAAGCTAGGCGCGGCGACCGCGCGCCTTCACGGCGCGGGAGACTTCGGTCCTGACCGCGTTTTCCAGCAGCGAGGGGAAGTGCTCATCCATCCAGTCGCGAATGAGGGGCTTCATCTGGTCGATCAGGGCGCCCGTGTTGGCATCCAGATGCTGGCGCAGGAGCGGCTCCAGCCCGCTGCGGACGGCACGTTCGAACGCGGCCTGCACGCTGTCGCCTTCCGGCATCACATAGCTTGGCTGGGGTGTGGCGAGATCCTGTTCGTCCAGGCTGGCAAAGGCATCGTCCAAAGCCGAACGAGTTTTATCGGAGAAAATGTCGGATGATTCAGCTTCGGTCATACTCGGCTCCTCGAGATCCTCGAACACAACATCGTTCTCGGCAATGGTTTGCTCCGGGGCGACTGCGGGCTCCGGCTGGGGTTCTGGCACAAGCTCCAGAACAGGCTCCTGGTCAGGTGCGGGTGAGATTTCTTCGGTCAGTTCCAGAACATCGCCATCATCGGCCAGTTCGGCGGTGTCTGCAGCAGATTGTTCGGGCGCATCTTCCGATATGATCTTGCGGATGGATGCGAGAATTTCTTCCATCGTCGGTTCATGCTGTGGGGTGGCCGGGCTGGACATGCGCGATCTCTCTCTTACCGCGGCAGATGGCGGCTTTAAATGACGGTAGGACAGTTACCCAAATAAGAAAAGACGGAGTTAACGCACGCACAATCGAGGTCTTAACAAAGCGTCAATTCAGCCCAATCCAGCGCGCAGCGTTGTCGTCATAGTGTTCCTGCGGGTCGTACAGATTAACCTTCAGGCCCAGATCCTTGACCGTCAGCTTTCCGGCCGCGGCGAGCAGTTGAAAGGCCGCGACTACGGTATTGCGCTCCGCGACCACGGCGGCGAGTTGGGAATTCAACAACTCCTGCTGGGCGTTCAGAACATCGAGTGTCGTGCGGCCGCCAACCTGCTGTTCGCGTTTCACGCCTTCAAATGCAATCGTATCGGCCTTCACCTGCTCCTTGTTGGAGTCAATTGTCGCGCGGGCCGACACAAAGGTTTCCCACGCGCTTTGGATAGCCTGGCGCACACTGCGATCAGAGGCGACGATGTTCATCTCGGCCTGTGAACGATATTGTTTGACCTGCCGCACCGCAGCTTCGTCGGCCCCACCCTGATAAATCGGCACGTTGACCACCCCCTGAATCGAGGTGAGCTTCTGCGTGACGCTTAACGCGCCCGTTTCGCCCGGAAGGCCCGAACTGAACGTGTTGAAGCCGCCACGCTGATATTGGTACTGGCCCTGCAAGGCAACGCTGGGCAGCAGCGCGCCCACCGCGCTATCCACCGCATAGTCAGCGGCGCGTGCGTTCTCCCGGGCGGAGACAAGCGCTGGATTGCTCTGCAAAGCCTGCCCCAACGCATCTTCCGGCGTTTCGGGAAGTTGCGGCAAAGGTGGCGTGCGTTGCAATGTTTCCGGCATCCTCCCGATGACCTGGGCGAAGGACGCGCGATCCGCCGCCAGCCGGCCGCGCGCGCTGATCAAATCGGATTGTGCGCCGGCAAGGCGCGCTTGCGCCTGCGAAACGTCTGTCCGGGTCAGTTCGCCCGCCTTGAAGCGTTGCTCCGTCTCCGCGCGCTGCTGCTTCAACACATCGACATTCGATTGTTGCAGCTTCACGGCCTCTTCGTCGCGCACAACATCCATGTAAGCGGTTGCGGCATCCAACAGCACCGACTGCTCAGTCGCGAGTAGCTGCGCGCGTCCGGCACGGACCAGCGCTTTCGCGCGTCCGATATCGGCGTAGGTGCGCCCGCCACGAAAAAGTGGCTGAACGATTGTCAATTGCCCTTGCAGAGGATGGCCACTGATCGTCCCAAAGCCCGTAATATCGGCCTGTTGAAGGCCCCAGCCGCCTTGCGCATTGATCGAAGGCCGCCAGCCTGCATTGGCCTTGGCAACCTCTTCGTCCGTGGCACGCAAGCCTGCCTGCGCAGCGCTCAGTTGCGGATTGGTTTCGTAGGCAATACCGAGCGCCTCGCTCAGCGAGATCGTGGCGGCGCTGGCTGTTACGGGAAGCACAAACAGGCTGGCCGTCATCAACACGACCCTCAATTTGCTCATCTGCCCTCGCTCTCGTCGTCAATCCCCGCGGGAATTTCTAGAACACAAATCCGACTGGTTTCTTGAAGCCCACCAGCACCGGAACAACCGTATCAAAATCGCCCCGGCTGCCGACAACGCCATCCTGCCGGACAAAAATGTGGGCTCTGCCCTGCGGCCCGCTCTGGAGGATGGCGACAAGACGCCCACCTTCCTTCAACTGGGCAAGAAGGCTTTCCGGCACACGTTCTACGCCGCCATTTATAAAAATCACGTCATAGGGGCCGCTGGACTTGGCGCCCTCGGTGAGCGCGCCTTGCGCCACGGTCACGTTGCTGGCGCCGGTCGCCCGCAATGTGTCGCTCGCGATGCGGACAAGATCGGCATCCTGCTCCAGTGCAATGACGCTGGCGCCCATCTGGCCGAGCACCGCCGACGAATAACCCGTGGCGGCCGCGACATCGAGAATCCGGTCGGTCGGCTGGATATCCGCCAGTTGGAGCAGCTTGGCAAAGCTGCGGGCGTCCATCAGGTAACGCTGTGGCGCGACTTCTACCGGGCCTTCAGTATAGGCAAGGGCCTGACGGACACCGGGGACGAATCGCTCGCGCGGGACATCGCGCAGGGCGGCGTGAATTCGCGGATCGGTCACGTCGTTGGGACGGACCTGGGTTTCAACCATATTGGCGCGTTGGGACGCAAAATCGGGCATCGGATCAGCCATGAAAGACAAGGCCGCGCTTATACGTTGCCGGATTCAGCGAGACAACGCCCACGAATGTGGCACTGCGGATTGTCGCCCGGTTCTTCTGCTGATATAGGGCCGCCTCTCTGGAATGGCCACGTGGCGGAGTGGTGACGCAGCGGTTTGCAAAACCGTGCACCCCGGTTCAATTCCGGGCGTGGCCTCCAGACGGTCAGAACCCTGTTCGGCCAGAAATGCGCACCACCCCTGCATATCTGCGGAATTTCTATCAGCTTGGAACTTTTTCAGCGGGTATTAAGGATGCATTAACCTTATCGGAGCACCCTTTGCGGGTCTTCCCTTGAAGACACCCCACCATTACCCAACGCCTTGGGGGCCGGCTAACACCGGCCCTCTTCTTTTTTGGGCTATGGGCTAATTGGTCTTGGGTTTTTGCCTGCGGCCCCACC
>DATJDE010000415.1:0-3286 GCA_035497595.1 Rhizomicrobium sp.
GCGCAAGGGGATGTATGCGCCGTAAGCTGTTATGCCTGTCATTTCGTGCCTTTCGATAGATCTGGCGGCAAGAAATCAGGTTTGCACGGCAGCGGCAATCCGGTGGTCGAAAGACAGGGCGCGACCTTCGCGACACCGCCGGTCCGCAACCGGTCTCAATTGGCCGGTCGCCAGCCCGGCGCTTTGGTGGGATCGGAGGTGGGGGGCGGGCGCGCGTGGCCCCGATCAAGCCCCGCGGGCGTCAGCGGGCCGGGTTGAACAGGAGCAGGCCCGTTCAGCACCGCCAGCCGCTGGGCCGCCAGCGCGTAATGCGGGTTGGCCTCCAGCGCCTTCTCATAAAAGCTGCGCGCCGCCTCTACCTTGCCCAACGCCTCGGAAATCTGGCCCAGGCCATAGAGCGGATATTCACTTTGCGCGTTTCCGGCGGCGAGCGAGGCCTCGTAATCCGCCGTCGCCTCCGACAGTTTGCCGAGGCGGCGATAGAGATTGGCGCGGTTGTTCAGGGCGGCGGCAAAGCGGCGTTGCAGGTTGATCGCAAGCGTATAATCGGCGAGCGCCTCCGGCAGGCGCTGAAGCTGTTCCAGCACCACGGCGCGGTTGAAACGGGCGCGCGCAAGTTCGGCCTTTGGCAGCGCGTACAGGCTGAGCGCGTAACTGAAATCATCGAAGGCATCTTTGGGGCGGCTTAACGCTTCGCGCGCGATGCCGCGTGTGACGAGGGTTTGCGCCCGTTCCAGCGGTGACAGATTATCGGCGGTAAGGATGCGGGTCGTCGTCACCTCGATCCGGCCAGGGTCTTCCTGCGCCGCGAGCGGCCCTGCGAGCATTGCCGCAAACAGCAGCACAGCAAGGCTTTTGGCGATGGTCGCCATATCAGCGTGTCTGATAGTGCCGGAACCAATCGACGAAACGCGGAATGCCTTCGGAGAGTTTGACCGTGGGCGCAAAACCGAAATCGCGCGCGGCGCGGGTGACATCGGCATAGGTTTCGCGCACGTCGCCGGGCGGGCCGTCGGTGTGGTGAATGATGGCCTTTTTGCCGGTGGCCTGTTCGATCACGGCGATCAGATCGAGCACTTCTTCGGGGTGGCTGTTGCCCAGATTATAAACCCGATGCGGCGCGCCTTCGCTTTGCGGATAGGGCGTTTCAAGAATACGCACCAGCGCGGCCACGATATCGTCGATATAGGTGAAATCGCGGCGCAGTTTGCCGCCGCCGAATACCGGAATGGGTTTGCCTTGCAGCACCAGATCGGTGAACGACCAATAGGCCATATCGGGCCGCCCGAACGGCCCATAGACGGTGAAGAAACGCAGCCCCGTTTGTTTCAGGCCGAACAGATCGGAATAGGAATAGGACAGCAGTTCCCCTGCCCGCTTGGTGGCGCCGTAATAGGACACCGGCTTGTCGGCCCGCGCGTCTTCGCTAAAGGGGGCCACCGTGTCATTGCCATAGACCGAGCTGGACGAGGCATAGACCAGATGTTGCAGCCCGCCTTGGTGACGGGCGAATTCCAGCACATTGTGATGACCGACCAGATTGGAGCGGGTATAGGCCACCGGGTCTTTCAGCGCATAACGCACGCCTGCCTGGGCCGCGAGGTTGAGAATGGCATCGAAGCGCTCACCCTTGGCGGCGCTGTCGAGCATGCCGGGCACGGAAATATCGCCTTTGACGAAGCGGAAACCTTTTTCGCCCGCCAGTTCGGCCAGCCGGGCCTCTTTCAGCCTGGGGTCATAATAGGCGTTCAGCTCGTCGATCCCCACAATGTGGTGCCCGCGCGCCAAAAGGGCGCGTGCGGTGTGAAAACCGATGAAGCCCGCGGCTCCCGCCAGAAGAATGTTCATGCTGTGCCTTCGCGCTGTGCCACCGCGCCTTATGGACGGCAGATGGCCCAATATGCCATGAAACCGCCAGCTTCAACCCGGCGTATTCAGATCATGACATCTCGACGCGTTCGTAAAGCCGTTTTTCCCGTTGCCGGCATGGGTACAAGGTTTCTGCCCGCTACCAAGGCCGTTCCCAAGGAAATGCTCCCCGTGGTCGATAAGCCCGTGGTGCAATATGCCGTGGAAGAGGCGCGCGAGGCCGGGATCGAGCAGTTCATCTTTGTCACCGGTCGCGGCAAGAACGTGATCGAAGACCATTTCGACCACGCCTATGAGCTGGAATCCCTGCTGCTGGACCGGGACAAGACGGCGGAACTGAACAGTCTTTTAGAAGGCCTGCCCAATACCGGCTCGGTCAGCTTCACCCGGCAGCAAAAGCCGCTGGGCCTTGGCCATGCGGTGTGGTGCGCCCGCCATCTGGTGGGGGATGAGCCCTTTGCCGTGCTGTTGCCGGACGATCTTCTGGTCGGCTCGAAGGGCGCGCTGTCCCAGATGATGGATGCGTATCATGCCGTCGGCGGCGGCGTTGTGGTGGCGGCGGAAAAAAAGCCGCATGACGAGGTCAGCCGCTATGGCGTGATCGATCCGGGCAAGACGAACGGCAATGTCACCGAAGTGCGCGGCATTGTGGAAAAGCCGTCTATCGAGAAAGCACCGTCCGATCTTTGCATCATCGGGCGCTATATTTTGCAGCCGGAGATTTTCGGCGAGTTGGACCGTCAGGAAGCGGGCACCGGCGGCGAAATTCAGCTCACCGATTCCATGGTCCACCTGATCGGCCAGATGCCGTTTCACGCCGTGACCACCGATTGCCAGCGCTATGACTGCGGCGACAAAGTGGGCTTTCTGGAGGCCAATATCGCGGTCGGCCTGTCACGCCCGGATATCGCGCCCGCCTTGCGCGCGCTGCTCAAAAAGTTCGAGCTTTAACACCCGCGAACTTTTAACGAATTGGCGTTTAAAGGTAGGCTTTGCAGCCATACGGCCTTGAAAGCCCCGCCGATTCCGGGCCAAACAAGGGCGTTCTTTCGAGGGAAAATCCATGCGCGTGGCGATGATCGGGACGGGGTATGTCGGGCTGGTGTCCGGCGCGTGTCTTTCGGAGTTCGGCCATGAGGTGATCTGCGTCGACAAAGACCAGTCCAAGATCGATGCGCTTGAAGCGGGCCAAATCCCCATCTTCGAACCGGGCCTCGATGAAGTGGTGGCGGCCAATGTGAAAGCGGGGCGCCTGTCCTTCACCAGCGATCTGAAAAAAGCCGTGCCTGAGGCTGATGCGGTGTTCATTGCGGTGGGCACCCCGTCGCGCCGCGGCGATGGCCATGCCGATCTCAGCTATGTGTTCGAGGCCGCTGGCGAAATTGCGCAGTCGCTGAACGGGTATACGGTAGTGGTG
>DATJDE010000416.1:0-18894 GCA_035497595.1 Rhizomicrobium sp.
CGTAACGGACCGCTTTGGTCAGCAAGGGTGTCAGCGTGGGATCGAATTGCGGGATGCGATCGAGCGCAAAACGCAGCCAGCGCGCGCCCAGCCGCGCCACCGCCCAGCCGATGATAAGGGTAAGTACCGCCGCGATCAGGCTGATACCGTTGTTCACCACAAGGTGGCGCAGTTCGTCGGGGGGCAGGGATAGGATCTGGTTCATGTTGGCTCGAATCACATTTGCGCGGGGCGTTGACGTGCTAGCGTTATGGCCGAAATTTTCGAAAGCCGGAATGTACAAGCGCGGCTCTGTCATTCTTTTTATAATCGCCCTGCTTTTCGCGGCGATCCTGTTGGCGCCGCAGGCTGCCAGCGCGCAAGGCTTTGGGCTGTGCGTTGGCGCGTCGCCGCAGGTCGTGCAAGGGCGGGTGACGCAGGTGGATGCAGGCGTGCTGGTGCTGGCAGACGGGCGCCGCGCCGTGCTGGAGGGCATCAGGCTGCCGCAGGGACGTCTGGATCACGCGCCCGAGGAGGCGCGGCAGGCGGCCCTCTCCCTGCTGGGCGCGATGGTGAGCGGCAAGGACGTGACCCTTGCGACAACACCGCCGGAAAAGGATCGGCATGGGCGGTTGCGCGCTCAGGTTCTGATCGGCGGCGCATGGGTGCAGGAGACCTTGTTGCGCGAAGGGCGGGCGCGGGTCGCCTTGTTGCCCGGCCATGGCGAATGTGCGCACGCATTTTATGCCGCGGAAGACGCTGCGCGTTCTGCGCGGCGCGGGATCTGGGCGCTTGGCGCTTATGCGGTGCGTGCGCCGGATGCGGTGACAAAAGACCTGCGCGGGACGTTTCAGATCGTCCAGGGGCGCGTGGTGACGGCAGATGTGAAAAGCAGGCGGGCGTTTCTCAATTTCAGCGCCGACTGGGCGCATGATTTCACGGTGACGATTTCGCCGGAAGATATGAAGACCTTTCGCAAGCGGCGCGTGAAGCCGCAGCTTTATGCGGGCAAGACAGTGCGGGTGCGCGGGATCATCGGCTGGTATCGCGGGCCGCAGATCGAACTGATGGGGCCGGAGAGTTTGGTTGTTTTGCCCTGAGGGCGCAGTTGAACTTTTTGTCGTTGTCTGCGTTGGGCGAAAGATGACCACGCCCGAAAAAACCATAACCTCCATCCCGGATCTGATTGCCGCGACCAAGGATGAGACTGTCCGGCACATTGTTATTGATGGTGCGCTGACCGGCGCACCATCCCTTCGCCTGTTGCCCGGCCAATCCCTGCATGGCGACGAGGAGGGTGCCGGGATCAGCTTTGTCGATGGCAGCGATGGGCTTCAGCTTTCCGCCGATAATCTGGTGCAGAACATTCACCTGCACACAGCCCCGGACAGCCGCGCGCTCTTCAATGACACCAGCGTTTCCACGCTGGGGCAGATCAGGCTTGAGGACATCACGACCATTGGGCGTGTGCAGATTCTCGCGCGAGACAGTGTGCGCGCCGGGCATATCGAGATTGACGGGCTGGATATCGCGGCGGCCGATGCGCGCGGCGAAACGGAACGGCCGCATGGCTTCGGTGTTTATGTGCTGCAAGGCGCTTTCACCTTGTGGAATATGCAGCCTGATGCCGATGTGATGCTGAGCGCCAATCTGGTTGGCCTGTGCGCCGGGCGGCCCGGTGCGCCGGTGCGTGGCAGTGGTATTTTTGTGAGCGGCGCTGGCGATACGGGTGGCCGCCTTCATGTCGAGCGTCTTGAAACGGGCGCGGTTTATAGCGATGGCGCAATTGCGCCCGGCACAGCAGACCTGATCAGTGGCGGTGTATTCACCGTGTATGGCGTCTATGCCGATCGGGTTCAAAACCACGGACCGGTTGTTACCACGGGCGTCAACGATATGGTGCTGGACAATTGGGGCGCGGTCGATCGCTGGACTGCCGAGGAGAAGATCACGTCCTTTGGCGCCAGCGGAATCGGGTTTGTGAATTTCGGCAGCGTCAACGCATTGATCGTGAACGCGCCGATTGAAACTTTTGGTCAGGGCGCGCGCGGGTTCAATGTCTATGCCGGTCGCGTCCATACGGCGGAATTCGATCGGGTCGTGACCCATGGCGATGGCGCGGTGGGGATTCAGATCAGCCAGCCGATTGGCCGGTTGGTCGTGCATCGCGGGATTGAAACATTCGGCGGCACCGGGCCTTCGTTGGTAAAGGGTGTGGTGGTGGAGTTGTCGGCCATCGGCCTGAGCGTCAAGCCAGGAGGCACTGCGCGCGAGATCGAGGTCGCGGGCGGGATCTGGACCAATGGGGCTGGTGTGGCGCCTGTTGAGCTGCTGGGGGCTGTGGAGTCGTTTCGGGTTGTGGGTGGATTGGTGGCGGCTTCGCCGAAATCTGAGTGATGGGGGCGTGCTGTTGTGCGGTCTCAACTGGGTGGCCCGCACTTGGCGGGCCATGACAGTGGGGTGTGTAAGAGATTTATTGGCAGCGGCCCCCCACCCGAAGCGCGAAGGGCGCTTCGACCTCCCCACAAGGGGGAGGTTAGGTTCGGCTTCCCCTGTGGGGAGGTCGAGGGAGACAAAAAAGGCCCGGATTGCTCCGGGCCTTTTGAATTCTGTGTTGCCTTGATCAGGCGGCTTTTTTCAGGAGGACGCCTTCGACCCGTTTGACGGCGGCCTGTTCGTCGATGCGCTCGATGGCGGCGACTTCGCGGGCCATGCGGGCGAGGGCGGCTTCGTAGAGTTGGCGTTCGGAATAGCTTTGCTCGGGCTGGCCGCTGGCGCGGTGCAGGTCGCGCACCACTTCAGCGATGGAGACCAGATCGCCCGAATTGATTTTGGCTTCGTATTCCTGCGCGCGGCGCGACCACATGGTGCGCTTGACGCGGGCGCGGCCCTTGAGCGTGTTCAGCGCGGTGGCCACCACATCGGGGGAGGAGAGCTTGCGCATACCAACCGCTTTGGCTTTCGCCACCGGCACGCGAAGGGTCATCTTCTCTTTTTCAAACGTGATGACGAAAAGTTCTAATTTGTGGCCGGCAACTTCCTGTTGCTCGACACCCATAATTCTGCCGACGCCGTGAGTGGGGTACACGACGTGATCGTTGGCCTTGAAGTCCAGCTTGCGGTTCGAGTTTGCAGGAGCTTTCTTTTTAGCTGCTGCCGTCGCGGTCATGTCGATATCCATCAAGTCCTCACATACGCCCGCATATACCGGCCAAGTGACCGACACTCACCAGCTCAACAATCCAGTGAACCACCCTGTCGGGTTTGTTGCAGCGCAAAGCCGCGCCTGACGCCGCCGCGGATCTGACGGCGCAATTTCCTGTCGGGAAAACAACGACGGAGCCTATACCACATGATGTAGTAAAAGGGAAGATAATTCTATCAAAGGATTGAATTTATGTAATTTATTGACATCCGCTGAGAAATTGTCAGCGGAGCACGTTTGGAGAAATATTATTTTTACGAGCCGGAGCCGGGGTTTGGGGAGAAAAACTTCTCAAATTTGTCGGGCGTACCGTCAAATTCCTTCGCATCTGCGGGAGCTTCCCCCTTCTGGCTGATATTCGGCCAGACCTTTGCGTATTCGGCATTCACCTCAAGCCACTTCTCCAAGCCTGACTCTGTGTCAGGTTTGATGGCTTCCGGGGGGCATTCCGGTTCGCAGACGCCGCAATCGATGCATTCGTCCGGGTGGATGACCAGCATGTTCTCGCCCTCGTAGAAACAGTCCACGGGACACACCTCGACGCAATCCATGAACTTGCACTTGATGCAGGCTTCGGTGACGACGTAGGTCATGCTGAGGCTCCAAAAGTTGCGCGCACCCTTAAGGTGCGTCGCGCGCCTGATCAAGCGGCGATTCCGTCACAAGCTCGTATAAAGTCTGCGCGTCTGCCGCGGGGCCTCGCCGAAGGGCCTCTGCGCAGATGCGGACGACAACCACGTCCCGGCCACGCGCCACGGTCAGTATATCCCCTGGATGGACCAACTGGTGGGCTTTTTGGACCCGGTTGCCATTAAGCCGGATACGCCCGGAACTGGCGGCGGATTGGGCAAGGGCGCGCGTTTTATAGAACCGGGCGTGCCATAGCCATTTGTCGAGCCGCGCGCTCATTTTCCCTACGCAGTCATTTTCTAACCAGCACCGCCAGTTCAGCAAAGGGGGAATCGGCGCGCGGGGCGGCGGGCCGGGGCGGGCGCCTGTCATGGTTCTTTCGTGGGGCGAGGCTTTTACGGCGCAGGACGGTGATGGTGGTGACGGCGGCGGCCTCTGCGGGTGTTTCGCCAACCGCGCCTTCAGCGGCGCCCGTGTCAGCGGCGCCCGTGTCAGCAGCGACGGCGTCAGCGGTGGCGCCGTCAACAGGGACGCTTTCTGCAGGTATGGGCGCTTTACCTTCAACGGTGCGTTTTTGCCAACCAAGCGCATCCAGCACGCGGTCCATGCTCTCCCGGTCGCAGCCCAGAAGGGAGACGAGTTTTGTAAGCATCTCCTCCGCCGGGGTGCCTGCGGTGACGGCTTTTTCAAGCTCTTCTTCAATCCGTTCCAGCATATCGAGCCGGATGGCGCGGCCACCGAAAGCGCGAAAGCCTGCCGCGTGCAGCAGCTCTCTCTGCATCCCTTCATCCATGGTGAAGGAGGTGATGCCGGGCAGTGGCGCGGGCGGAAATTGTTCGACGCGCAAAGCTATGCCGCGCAGCAGATAGAGCAGGCGCGCCGCATCCGGCTTCAACAGCGCGGGCATGTAAACGTTGCGGCGGCCAAGCCAGACGCCGAAGGGGCGCAGGCCGCGAATGAGCGGGCGCAGATCGCCCATCTCGTCGCGCTGGCGCGGCAGGGTGCCCAGGTTTTCGCACAACTGCCAGGCAAGGCCGCGCGCATTGGCGGGAATGGCGTTGGGGCTGCCGGCTTTTGCATCCGTCCCGTCGCGCAGGGCGGTGAGCGGTGCAAGGCTCTTGGCGATTTTGTCTTTCAGCCAGCTATCAAGCCGGGCCTGCACGAGGCTGCGCTGTTCGCCGCGCAAATGCTCATCGGCGAGCAGAGACACAATCGGATCGAGCGGCGTTTTACCGGTGGTGAGGCGCGCGATAATCGCGCCATCCCACCACAGGCGGCCATGTTCGCTGAGGGTAATATCACCATCCGGCGCTGAGGCGAGGCGGGTGGCGCGGCTGTGGAATTCGCCTTCCAGCCCCCGCAATGCGGCGGCGCGCAAGGTGCGGCCATGAATGCCTTCGGCCCGCGTATCAGGCTCAAAACGAAAACCTTCGAGTTTGCCGACGGTGTCTTCGCCAATAATGACGGCACCGGATTCATCGAGTTTCAGATCATCAAGATCGTCGTCGCGCAGTTTTTTCATCAATACAGAGGTCCGGCGGTCAATAAAGCGTTGCGTGAGGCGTTCGTGCAGTGCATCCGACAGGCGGTCTTCCACGGCACGGCTACGTTCCTGCCAGTGTCGGGCATGTTCTGTCCATCCCGGGCGGTGGGCGGCATAGGTCCAGGTGCGGATTTGGGCAAGGCGGCCCGAAAGGGTTGCGACATCGCCTTCGATGATGTTGAGCCGCTCGATCTGCCGGTCCAGCCAGTCTTCGGGCAGGACGCCGGACTCGCTCATCAAATGACCATAGATGGTTTCGACCATGCGGATATGGTCGTCGATGCTCAGTTTGCGGAAATCGGGAAGCTGGCAAACATCCCACAATCGGTGCAAGGCGGCGCGGGAGGTCACGCGGTCGCGGATATGGGCGTGGGCCGATAGCGCGCGCAGGGACAGAAAATCGGTCGCCGGGCGCGCTTTGGCGAGGCCGCGTTCGGGGGCGGGCGCATCGAGGCTTTTCACCAATCCGTCCAGCGACGAGAAATCGAGCGCGCCGTTGCGCCATTGCAGAACGCGCACCGGATCGTAGCGATGCGCCTCCACCCGGGCGACGACCTCTGCATCGAACGGTTCGGATTCGGCGGTGACGCCGAAGGTGCCATCGTTCATGTGGCGACCGGCGCGGCCTGCGATCTGACCGATTTCTGCGGGGGTTAGCGGGCGGGTGACGCGGCCGTCGAACTTATCGCGCGCGGCGAAGGCGACGTGATCGACATCCATGTTAAGGCCCATGCCGATTGCGTCTGTCGCCACCAGAAAATCGACTTCGCCCGATTGATAGAGCGCGACTTGCGCGTTGCGGGTGCGCGGCGAGAGTGCGCCCAACACCACGGCTGCGCCGCCGCGCTGGCGGCGGATCAGCTCGGCGATGCCATAGACATCTTCGGTGGAGAACGCGACGACCGCTGAGCGGCGCGGCAGGCGGGTGAGTTTTTTCGCGCCTGTGTAAGCCAGATCAGAAAAGCGGGCGCGGGAGATGAACCAGGCCCGCGGCACGAAACGCTGGATCAGGCCGCGCATCGTATCGGCGCCGAGAAACATGGTTTCTTCCTCGCCGCGCGCGAACAGCAGCCGGTCGGTGAAGACGTGGCCGCGTTCGGGATCGGCGCAGAGCTGAATCTCATCGACCACCAGACAGGCGACGCGGGTGTCCAGCGGCATCGCCTCGACGGTGCAGACGTAATAGCGCGCGTTCGGGGGCACGATTTTTTCTTCGCCCGTGATCAGGGCGGTGGCGGCGGCGCCTTTGAGGCGGGTGATCTTGTCATAAACCTCCCGCGCCAGAAGCCGCAGGGGCAGGCCGATCATGCCTGAGCGATGGGCCAGCATCCGCTCGATGGCAAAATGAGTCTTGCCGGTATTGGTGGGGCCAAGGACCGCGGTGATCCGCCCGACTTCGGCCGGGCGGCCGCTTTGGTGGTGCGCTGGAGCCATGTTGCGCCCAAGATGGGGGCTAAGGGGGGAGGGTGCAAGCGCGGGCGAATGGGCTGGCGGCTCAGGTGTGGATAAATGTCGGTGGGCTGGAACGGGCAGGGTACGAATCACGTCCGAATCAGTAACCGAATCAATATCATTGTTTGTTCTCATACTATTGGTCGTTTGTCAACATTGTGGCACCACCAAATCTTGGGGGCGGGCGGAGACGTGGTGGCAAGGCGGCGGGCTCTGCGCCGATTTTCCGTGGACGGAGCATTGGTGCCGATTTTCGCGTCTGACTTGCCTCGGGGTTCGCAGGTGCAATAGTGAGAGTTCAAAATCAGTGAGGGCAGGATGACGACGGAACATTGGCAGCGCGGATCCAAGGATCTCGAAGGGTGGGCAAAGCTGGCCCAGAAAGAACTCAAGGACCGGCCGCTCGACAGCCTGACCTGGGCCTCCCCCGAAGGGATTGCGATCAAGCCGCTTTATACGGCTGCCGATCTGGAAGGGCTGGAGGGCGTGGACACGCTGCCGGGCATGATGCCGTTCATGCGCGGGGTGCGCGGCACCATGTATGCCGGGCGGGCCTGGACCATTCGCCAATATGCGGGCTTTTCCACCGCCGAGGACTCCAACGCCTTTTACCGCAAGAATCTGGCGGCCGGGCAGATGGGGCTTTCGGTGGCGTTCGATCTGGCGACCCATCGTGGTTATGACAGCGATCATCCGCGCGTGGCGGGCGATGTGGGCAAGGCCGGTGTGGCGATTGACTCCGTCGAGGACATGAAGATTTTGTTCGACGGGATTCCGCTCGACAAGATGAGCGTGTCGATGACCATGAACGGCGCGGTGATCCCCATTCTGGCCAACTTCATTGTGGCGGGTGAGGAGCAGGGCGTATCGGCGGAAAAACTCTCCGGCACGATTCAGAACGATATTCTCAAAGAGTTCATGGTGCGCAACACCTATATTTATCCGCCTGCGCCCTCGATGCGGATCATTGCGGACATCATCGAATATACCGCGCAGAAAATGCCGAAGTTCAATTCGATTTCGATTTCCGGCTACCACATGCACGAGGCCGGCTCGACCGCTGTGCAGGAGCTTGCTTACACCTTGGCGGACGGGATGGAATATGCCCGCGCCGCGATAGGCAAGGGATTGCCGGTCGATAGTTTTGCGCCGCGTCTTTCGTTCTTCTTCGGCATCGGCATGAACTTCTTCATGGAAGTGGCCAAGCTGCGCGCGGCGCGGCTGTTGTGGTCGCAGATCATGAAAAAACTGGGCGCCGAGCGGCAGGACAGTTTGATGCTGCGCACCCATTGCCAGACCTCCGGCGTGTCGTTGACCGAGCAGGACCCCTATAACAACGTGGTGCGCACGACGATTGAAGCGCTGGCGGCAGTATTGGGCGGAACGCAGTCTCTGCACACCAATTCGCTGGACGAGGCGATTGCGTTGCCGACCGAATTCTCGGCCCGCATTGCGCGCAATACGCAGTTGATCCTGCAGAACGAAAGCCATGTGACCAAGGTGGTCGATCCGCTGGGCGGGTCGTATTATGTCGAGGCGCTGACCCACTCGCTGGCTCAAGCGGCGCGCGAGCTCATTGACGAAGTGGAGAAGATGGGTGGCATGACCAAGGCTGTCGAAGCCGGTCTGCCCAAATTGCGCATTGAAGAAGCTGCTGCTCGCCGTCAGGCGCGGGTGGACAGAGGCGAGGATGTGATCGTCGGCGTCAACAAATTCCAGCTTGCCAATGAAGCGCCGATCGATGTGCTGGACGTGGATAACGTTGCGGTGCGCGATTCACAGATCGCCCGGTTGAACAAGATGAAAGCCAGCCGCGATCCGGTGAAGGTGAAAGCGGCGCTGGATGCGCTGACCGAAGGCGCCAAAGGGAACAGCAATTTGCTGACGCTCGCGGTGGATGCGGCGCGCGCGCGGGCCAGCATTGGCGAGATTTCCGACGCGATGGAAAAAGTGTTCGGGCGGCATCGGGCGGAAATTCGCTCCATCTCCGGCGTCTATGGTGGGGCCTATGAAGGCGACAATGAATTTGCCGCGATCATCGGCGAAGTGGAGGCTTTCGCGAAAGAAGAGGGCCGCCGCCCGCGTATGCTGGTCGCCAAGATGGGGCAGGATGGCCATGACCGCGGCGCCAAGATCATCGCTACCGCCTTTGCTGATCTTGGGTTTGACGTGGATATCGGGCCGCTGTTCCAGACGCCGGAAGAAGTGGCCAAGGACGCGGTGGAAGCGGACGTGCATGTGGTGGGCATTTCGAGCCAGGCCGCAGGGCACAAGACGCTTGTGCCGATGCTGATCGATGCGCTGAAGGCGCAAGGCGCAGGCGACATTCTGGTCGTTTGCGGCGGGGTTATTCCGGCGCAGGATTATGCGTTCCTCGAAAAAGCGGGGGTCGCCGCGATCTTCGGGCCGGGCACAAATATTCCCGATGCGGCGCGCAAGGTGTTGAAGCTGATCCGCGCAGCCAGCACGAAGCACGCGGCGTAAGCTTTTCGCTTGCCCCTCAACATCAACTGTCATGGCCCGCCAAGTGCGGGCCACCCAGTTGATGTTGGATCATGCGTGATTTTGAAACTGTGATTTGAGCCTTAACCGGGTGGTGCTGAGTGGCGTCACCTGGGTGGCCCGCACTTGGCGGGCCATGACAGAAGGGCTGCGATCGCGCGTGACTGAATTTACGTTCCAATGTTCTTTTTCAGGAACGCCTCCAACTCTTTCAGCACTCGCACGCGGGTTTGGGAGAGGGCCATTTTGTGGTCGTCTTCGTCCAGCGTTATGAACTGCACATCCTTGCCTGCGCGTTGCAGGGCGCTGAACATCACTTCGCTCTGGTTTACGCGGATGGTGGTGTTGTCCTTGTTGTGCAGCAGCAGGATGGGGGCTTTGACGCGGGCGGCGTGATTGGCGGGGGAGGTGGCGTCCAGCCGTTTGCTGTCGTCATAGTCGTTGCCGACGCGGGAGAACCAGAAGGACAGGGTGCGTGAATCCTTGCCGTAGTCGCTGCGCTTGGCGACGATGAATTTTGTCAGATCTGAAATGCCGTTGACGCTGGCGGCGCAGGCATACAGATCGGGCGTGAAGGTGGCGCCGGCCAGCGCGGCATAGCCGCCATAGTCGCGGCCCACGATGCAGATGCGCTTGGAATCGGCAATGCCATCCGCGATTAGTTTTTGCACGCCGTCTGTGATGTCATCCTGCATTTTCAGGCCCCATTGGTGCAGGCCAGCTTCGGTGAAGGCGCGGCCATAGCCATAGGAACCACGATAGTTCGGTTGCAGCACCGCGTAGCCGCGATTGGCGAAGAATTGCGCCAACCAATCAAAGCCTATCGCATCGCGATCATCCGGCCCGCCATGGGGCAGGATGATGGTGGGCAGGTTTTTCGCCGTCTTGCCGGGCGGCAAAGTGAGATAGGCCGGAATGTTGAGACCATCGCGCGCGGTATAGGCGTAAGGTTTCATCTCACCCAGATCGGCTTCTGAAAGGCCCGGATAGCCGGAGAGGATTTCGCTGGCCGCATGCGTTGTGCGGTCGAGGAAATAATAGGACAGCGGATGACGCGGGCCATCGACCGCGACAATCACTTTGTCTTTCGCGCGGTCCATCGACACGATGTGCACGTTGAGGCCGGGAAAGGCCTGTTGCAGGCCCGCCTGAATGGCGGCGCGTGTTTCATCGAAATAGACATATTGCGGGCGATCATCGGCGTAGCGTGCGCCGATCACCCGGCCCGTCCATTCATCGCGCAAGGAGGCGAGCGCATCATATTTGGGGTTTGCCCATAGAACCTGGCTTTCATCGCCGGTTTTCAGGTCGTGGCGCATCAGCGTAGTGGGGCCGGGGCCTTTGTGCCGCCACACGACCATGGCTTTTCCGTCATCGGTTAAACCAAGATCGTTGACGCCATTGTCGCCGGTTGCATCGAAGGCACGCGGTTTCAGCCATTTGCCGTTGTCATAGACATAGAGCTTTTGCAGCAGCGTATCGCGCACATCGGTATAGGGCGTGAGATCGATGCGGGCGGCGAGGTGGCCTTCCCCATCCATGATCCAGTCCCATGTCTGGAAATTGCCGGTCTGCAAGGTGTGGCCTTCGCCGGTTTCAAGATTGACCTTGTAGAGATCGAGCCGCCAGCGCTCGTTCGGATCCTTGTATTCGTGGAACATGCGAAAGGTGATGTTGCGCACGAAAATGGGGATGTAGACGTTTTGCGGGTCGTGCTCATCCCTGGCGACGATATAGGAGGCGTAGGTGTTGTACTGGAAGGTGGGGTTGTTTTTCAGCAGCAGAACCGAGCCCGTTCCGTCCGCCTTCACCGACAGGGTGCGCACCCATGGGCGGACGCGGTTGTCATCGATCCGCTTGAAACTCATTTTCAGGCGGATCACAAGCCGGTCCGCATTGGCCCATTCAAACGCATCCACCAGCGCTTCGCTGGAGGGCACGACGACGGGCTTGGCATCCTTGGGCGCATTCACCTGATAGATCAGCACCGCGGGCTTACCGTTCAGCGTTTGCAGGGCGGCGAAATGTTTGCCATCCGGCGCGAGCTTGGGTTCGGAAATTTGCGGCAGGTTGCCAAAGGCTTCGACGGGCGGATTGGCCTGCGCCGAACCGGCGGCGAGCGATAAAGCGAGCGCGCAAAGCGCGGCGGTGGCTTGACGGTTCATGGTTCCCCCCAGATGAACGTGCAACCCGCAGTCTATCGATTTGGGCTTCGCAATCCAGAGAAAACCATGCCGCAGGGGGCGCTAATTTCCGATGTTTTTCTTCAGAAAAGCTTCCAGCTCTTTCAGCATCTGGATTCGGGTGGCAGCGAAGTTGAGGTAGTGGTCTTCGCCCGTGACGCGGATGAATTGCACGTCTTTGCCCGCTGTTTTCAGCGCGTCATACATGATCTGGCTCTGGTTGATTCGCACAGTGGTATCGCCTTCTCCGTGCATCAGCAGGATGGGGCATTTCACGGCGTCGGCGTGCCGGGCGGGCGAGGTGTCTTCCAGGCGGCCGGATTCGGTCCAATCGCTGCCGACGCGGCTGGTCCAGAATGATGTGCTCTGCGAGTCCTGCCCGGTATCGCTGCGTTGGGCGAACATGAATTTGTTGAGATCGGACACGCCTGCAAAGCTCATGGCGCAGGCATAAAGATCGGGTGTGAAGGTGGCGCCGGCCAGCGCCGCATAGCCGCCATAGCTCGCCCCGACGATGCAGATGCGTTTGGGATCGGCGATGCCATCTGCGATCAGCTTTTTCACGCCGTCGGATATATCGTCCTGCATTTTGCCGCCCCATTGGCGCAAACCGGCTTCGGTGAAGGCGCGGCCATAACCTTTGGAGCCGCGGAAATTGGGCTGCAGAACGGCATAGCCGCGATTGGCGAGAAACTGCGCCCACCAGTCGAAGCCCACAACATCGCGCTCATCCGGCCCACCGTGAGGCATGATGACGGTGGGCAGGTTTTTCGCAAGTTTGCCCGGCGGCAAAGTGAGATAGGCCGGAATCTCCAGTCCGTCTCGCGCGGTGTAGGGGTAGGGCTTCATTTCGCCCAGATCGGATTCATTCAAGTGCGGATAGGCCGAGAGGATTTCGGTTGCCGCATGTGTGGTGCGATCGAGAAAGAAATATTTCGGCGGATGCCGCGCACCCTGAACCGCGACGATCACCTTGCTCTTGTCCCGGCTCATCGATGTGGCGTGCACCGAAAGTCCGGGAAAGGATTTTTCGAGCCCGGCCTGCAACGCCTGATTTTCCGGGCTGAAATAGCGGTATTCAAATTGATCGGCGGCATACATCGCGCCGATCACGCGGCCGGTCCATTCATCCTTGATCGGGGCCATCACGTCGTAGCGCGGGTCTGAAAAAAGCACCTGGCTTTCATCGCCGGTGGCCAGGTCGTGGCGCAGCAAGACGGTGGTGGGATGGCCGGCGTGGCGCAGCAGGGCCACGGCCTTGCCATCTTCGGTGAGGCCGACAGCGCCCGCGCCATTATCGCCTTGTGCATCGTAGCTGCCAGAGGCTTTCCAATCGCCGTCGGCATAAACGAACAACCGGTGGCGCAAGGGGCGCAGCGTCAGTTCGAGCCGGGCCTTGAGAGCGCCGTGCCCATCTGTGATCCAGTCTGCCGTCTTGTAATTGCCGGTGGCGTAGATATGGCCCACGCCGGTATCGAGGTTCACCTTGAGCAGATCGAGCCGGAAATCTTCGTAAGGGTCGTAATATTCATACAGGCCTTTGACGACAATATTTTTCAGGAACAGCGGCATCAAAATGGTGTCTGGATCGTCGAGATTTTTATCGACAATGTAAACGTCGGTGGCGTTGTTGCGCAGGCTGGGAAAATCTTTCAGCAGCACGATCAGGTTGCTGCCATCGGCGCGCACGGCGATGGCGCGCTCCCAGGTGCGGATGCGGTTGTCGCCAAACACGCGTTCATTGGTTTTCAGGCGGATGACGAGCCGGTCGTTTTTCACCCAGTCGATGGCGGTAATCGTTGCCTCGCCGGAAGGCACCACAACCGGATGCGTGCCAGGGGCCGCGCCGACTTGGTAGATCACGGCGGCGGGCTTTCCTTCCAGCGCTTGAATGGCTGCGAAATGCAGCCCATCCGGCGCGATTTTTGGTTGGGTCAAGCTCGGCAAACTGCCGAACGCTTCCACCGGCGGATTGGCGGCGGCGGGGTTGGCAATCAGACAGGCGAACGCAAAAAGGAACTTACGCAACGCCGACGGTCCAACAAACATGCACTTCAACGGTAGTGCTTTGGCGGATGTGCGCCAAGGCCCCTCAGCGCATGGCCGGGGGCATGTTGTGGCACTTTCGCGCTTTCCAGCGCTGGCGCGCGGTGCCATGCTTGCGCCACGACAGCCAGATCGTTCTGTCATCTGGGATGTGTCGGTAAAATACCCACGTTCTCAATGCGTATTTAGCGTGAGAGCCATTTATTGCATACTCACTGAAAGGAGAATTTATCATGTCGCTACAATTGGGCGATATCGCCCCGGATTTTGAAGCCGAAACCACCGAAGGCAAAATCAGCTTTCACAAGTGGCTGGGCAATTCCTGGGGCGTGCTGTTTTCGCACCCCAAGGATTTTACGCCGATCTGCACCACCGAGCTTGGTTTCATGGCGAGTACCAAGGGGGAATATGACAAGCGTAACGCCAAGATCCTCGCGGTGTCTGTCGATTCCGTGGCGGACCATAAGAATTGGGCCAAAGACATTGGCGAGACACAAGGCACGCCGCCGAACTATCCGATTGTCGGCGATACTGAGCTGAAGGTTGCCAAGCTTTACAACATGCTGCCTGCCGGTGCTTCGGGTGACGTTTCCAAGCGTTCGCCGGTGGATAATCAGACGGTGCGCAACGTCTTTTTGATCGATCCTGACAAGAAGATTTCCCTCATCCTGATTTATCCGATGAGCGTGGGCCGCAATTTCAACGAGATATTGCGTGCGCTCGATGCGTTGCAGTTGACCCGCAAGCACAAGGTTGGCACGCCCGCGAACTGGACGGTCGAAGGTGGCAGCAGCGATGTCGCCATTTCCACATCGGTGTCTGATGCCGATGCCGCGACGCTGTTCCCCAAGGGCGTGAAAAAACTGAAGCCGTATCTGCGGATGACGCCTGATCCGCGGTAATACCCAGAGGAAATGAGCGGCGGCTTTTTAGCCGCCGACTTTCCTGTCCACCCCGTCGATTTTGAGGCTGGAGGTGACGGCGGCAATTACGCCGTAGGGCGTGTTGGCCCAGACGCGCAAGGGAACCACATAGGTTCTGCCGTTCACGCCCGCAAAGGTGGCGACCCAGGCGTTGATAGTGGGAAAGCTCGCATTGCTATCCAGCACCTTCTGGCTGAACCCCGCGATCTGGTTGTAGCGCGCTTCACATTGTACGGCGGGGCCTTTGTAGAGGCCGTTGTCCATCGACACGGTGGTGTCTTTGATTTTTTTCAGGTCGATATTGTAGCGGCGTCGGCCATCGAACACCGGAGCGCTCACGCCGCAGGGATTTTTCGCATCCGCGCCGAGGCCGGAGGCGACGAACAGAATGGCGCTGACCGGATCGTAGGTGTCTTTCTGCTGTTCCGGGCTGATCGGGTGTTTGGCGAGTGAATAGGCGGGCACCGCGAAAACGCGGATCGTGCCAGCCGGTTCGTAAGTCAGCGAGACCTGCTGCTTGCTGTCCTTCTTTGTGGTGTAGGAATCGTAGAGCGTCGGCTCCAGCCGTTTGCCCGCGATCTCGCCGGTGGATGTGGCCTGAATCCGCGCCTGCCAGAACGTGTTGACGATACCTGAGGTCTCCAGATTCGAGACTGCGTGATATTTGCTGCCGCGAATGGTGGCATCGAGATCGACTTTGCCAAGGCCAAGGCCGCCCGCATAAAGGTTCATGGCAAGGGCCAGGCGTGAGGCGGGGCCGGCATCGTCGTCATCCTCGCCAGCGCCGCCGGCCGCCTGCGCCAGTGTTGGCACCCCCAGCAAAAGTACAACGCAGGCTGCGCGGATAAAGGGGGCGGTTTGGACTGGGCGCATGGAAGCTCCGGGTGCGGTGTGGGGCAATTGAAATTGCTTTGCCATCATGGCCCGATTATGACCCGTTGAGGACCATGACGAAACCACAAGACACAAAAGCCCAAAGCCTTGCCGACGCGGTTGCCACGGGCGACCGGCGGGCACTGGCGCGTGCCATCACGCTGGTGGAATCCACCAGGCCCACAGATCAGGCCAAAGCCGAACAGGTTCTGGCCGCGCTGCTGCCGCAAACCGGCAAAAGCATGCGGCTGGGCGTTTCCGGCGCGCCGGGGGCGGGCAAGTCTACCTTTATCGAGGCGTTTGGCAGTCATCTGACCGGGCTGGGGCTCAAAGTGGCTGTGCTGGCGATTGACCCATCGTCGCGCCGCTCTGGCGGATCAATTCTGGGCGACAAGACGCGCATGGAGCATCTGTCACGCGACCCGCGCGCCTTTATCCGTCCATCGCCCGCAGGCATCACACTGGGCGGTGTGGCCCGGCGCACGCGGGAGGCTTTGCTGCTGGCGGAAGCGGCGGGCTTTGATGTGGTGATCGTGGAAACAGTGGGGGTTGGCCAGTCGGAAACGGCGGTGGCGGACATGACCGATCTGTTCGTGTTGTTGCAGAACCCCGGCGGCGGCGATGACCTTCAGGGCATCAAGCGCGGCGTAATGGAATTGGCCGATATTCTGCTGGTGACCAAGGCGGATGGCGATTTGAGTGCGGCGGCCAATCGGGCGGCCGCGGACTATCGTATGGCGCTGCATCTCATGCGGCCCAAGCACGAAAAATTATCAGCGCTGGTGCGCACGGTGTCATCTATTGAAGGCAAAGGCATTGCCGATGCCTGGACTGCGATGAAAAGCATTTATGACACGCTTGCAGGTGACGGCCGACTTGGGCGGCTCAGAGCCGATCAATCCCGCCGCTGGTTCTGGAGCGAGGTGCAAACCGTCTTCAACGAGGAACTTCTGGCGCATCACGGATTGAAAGATGATGTCGAGCAACTTGAGAGTTCCGTAACGGCAGGCAAAACCCTACCATATGCCGCCGCGCGCATTTTGTTCAGACGCATACTTAAGGTTGATCAGGTGTCGAACGCCGCGGACTGACCGGCCCGTAAATTGCGCAGCCGGGGATTATCTGCGCAACATTGAGGCGAAAAGCGAATTTCGTGAGTTTAACCCTTGTGGTAAAACGCACCCTAGACAATTCGCCTTCGCGCACAGTCGATGCTGTTGCGCCGCTTGTGCTTGATCACGAAGTCACGCTTGTCCATCCCATGGTCATCAAGGTGTATGAGTATTGGCGCGCGTGCCGTGGCCGGCGCCTGATGCCCAGTCGTACGGACATCACGCCCAAGGGTATGCGCAGCTTCCTGCCCCATGCCGGGCTGATAGAGGCGCGCCATACCGGAGAACGACTCGAATATGTCACCCGACTCGCTGGAACGGCGATCGAAGAAATCATGGGGCCGATCACGGGAAAGGCGTTTTCCGACTATCTGGAGCCGGAGGTGGAGGCCCGTTGGCGGGTGACTTATGATGACGTGCGCGAGACCCGCGGCCCCCTCAGCGCCACGGGGCGGATGGCCTTTCAGGGCCGTCATTGGCTGCAAATAGAGACGTTTATTGGGCCTTTGGCCGATGAAGGGGCCGGGGAAGAGGATGAATTAACAAAGTTTCTGGTGGGGTTTGCGGCCTGGCCGACACAGCGCCCCGAAGGGCCTTATGGTCCGGCTTGACCCGGAACGGTCAAAACCTTATGAGGACGCCTCTTTTTGACGAGTTAAAGCTATGTCCCGCCGCTGCGAATTAACCGGAAAAGGCATTTTGGTTGGCAACAATGTCAGCCATGCCAATAACAAGACCAAGCGGGTGTATCGCCCGAATCTGCAGACGATTTCGCTTGCCAGCGATTCGCTGGGACAGACCTACAAGCTGCGCATCTGCATGAACGCACTGCGCACCATCGACCGCAATGGCGGGTTCGACGCCTTCCTGATGAAGGCCGATGAGGCGAAAATGAGCATCAAGGCTGCGCGCCTGCGCCGGCTGGTTGCCAAGAAGCTGGCTGAGAAAGCCGCGGCCTGAATTTACGAGCCTGAAATCGTGCGCCACCTCTTTCGGATACGGGAGGGGTGGTTTTTGCATGGCTGGTTGGTGCGCGCGCAGGCGAGGCCTCCTCCCCGAAATTTGCAAGCAAATTTCGATATCGGCATTCTGCCACACGCTCTGAGCTTGTCTTGATAGCTTGCCAGCCCCGCAGCCGATGAGGAGCCTCAACGATGACCATCATCATTACCGCCTTTGAACGGTCACCCGATGGCGGCAAGGGACTGGCGCGGGATACGCGCGTGCGCTGGGCGCTTGAAGAAGTGGGCCAACCCTATGAGGTTCGCCTTGTTTCATTCCGCGCGATGAAGGAACCCGCGCATCTGGCGCTTCACCCCTTCGGCCAGATTCCGACCTATGAGGAAGGCGATCTCGCGTTGTTCGAGACGGGGTCGATCGTGTTCCACATCGCCACGCACCATGCGGGTCTGCTGCCGGACGATGCCAATGCCCGGGCGCGCGCGATCACATGGATGTTTGCCGCGCTCAGCACGGTGGAACCGCCGATCCTGGACCTTGCAACCGCCAAGCTGCTCGAGGGCGACAAGCCCTGGCATGCGGAGCGCCTTCCTTTGGTGGAAGATCGCGTTCGCGGTCGGCTAAACCAACTTTCCGTTCGCCTGGGCGATGCCGACTGGCTCGATGGTCCGTTCAGCGCGGGCGACCTGATGATGGTGTCGGTGCTGCTCAGGTTAAAGTCATCGGGTCTTCTGAACGAATTTGCGAACCTTGCCGCCTATGTCGCCCGCGGCGAAGCGCGGCCCGCCTACAGCCGCGCTTTCGACGCTCAATTGGCGGTTTATACCGGCAAGCCTTACGGGGCCTGACCTTAGGCTGCGCGGGGGCGGCGGGGCGCGGGGCGGTGATGGCGCGTTGCGCTGGATTTTTCTTCCGCGAACAGGGAAATGAGCTGCTCGGTCATTGCGCCGCCAAGCTGTTCCGCATCGACGATGGTGACGGCGCGGCGATAGTAGCGCGTCACGTCATGGCCGATGCCGATGGCGGCGAGTTCGACATCGGACTTGCCTTCGATATCATCGATCACATGGCGCAGGTGACGTTCGAGATAGTTGCCCGCATTCACCGACAGCGTTGAGTCATCGACCGGCGCGCCATCGGAAATCACCATCAATATCTTGCGCTGTTCGGGCCGCGCCATGATGCGGTTATAGGCCCACATCAGGGCTTCCCCGTCGATGTTCTCTTTCAGCAGACCTTCGCGCATCATCAGGCCGAGATTTTTGCGCGCGCGCCGCCACGGTTCGTCTGCCGCCTTGTAGATGATGTGGCGCAGGTCGTTGAGGCGGCCGGGATGGGGCGGCTTGCCGCTCGCAATCCAGTTTTCGCGGCTCTGTCCGCCCTTCCAGGCGCGTGTGGTGAAGCCGAGAATTTCCGTCTTCACCGCGCAGCGTTCGAGCGTGCGGGCCAGAATGTCGGCGCACATCGCCGCCACCATGATGGGGCG